>JAAZEK010000092.1 GCA_012512335.1 Clostridiales bacterium
AACCAAACGAAATCATCTGGGGGGTTAAACATGGAAACAGCAGTAAAAGCAACAGATACTTCATTAGCTTATGCAATAGATATTGGAATTCTTGATTTGGACTAAGCCGAGTTTTATAAAACTACAGGTGGATTTACAGGTCTAAAATACGCAGGTATAGATTACAACCGCATCGCATTAAGACGTGCCCTGCCTGTAGGCAATCCTATGGAGTATATTTCAGTTGCAGATAAAGATAATAAAGAAATTGGAATGATCCGTTCCCTTAGTGAACTAATTGGAGAACAATATAGTATAGTGGTCACTGAGTTGGAAAACCGATACTACAGCCCTACAGTATATGAGGTTAAGTCGGTAAAAGACAAATTGGGTTATGTATACCTGGAGTTGCTGATTGGTAGTGATGACCATAGGTATACGAAAAGTTGTGCTGTAAAAGATGTAAACAAAAATATTAGGATGCTGGATGATGACCGTTTAGCAATATTCGATGTAGATGGCAATCGCTATATCATTCAATCATTAACTGAGCTTGATAAGAAGAGTTTGAAGAGGTTGGAGCCATACTTGTTCTAACAGGGTCAGAGACGCTGTCATTCAGAGCTTGCGAAGAATCTATGGACTAATGGTCTCGTCATTTTGAGCTTGTAGAAGAATCTGTTTCAAGCAATAATATTAGAAAGGCTGATTACCATGTCCCAACACGAATTTATATATGATCTAGACTTGACTATGCAGCCTGTTAAGGGAAGGCTGAGTTTTAACAAATCAGGGCAAATTAAGTCCAGTATTGATAATAAGACACAGCTCACTATGACTGCAGATGAGCTGTCAGAGGCCTCAGTTATCCCCGGAGTTGGCTGCGGCCTAATAATTGCCAAAATGAATGATGAAAGTGAAATTTTACTATGTAGATTTACCATGACTGCCATGAAGGCAGCTGGAGAGTTTTGCAAAGTTATTAATTTCTATGCTCAGACGAAGGAATATGTTGAACCGGAAGAACATGAGGATATTTTATGTGAGAAATGTGGTCGTCCAATGGTTGAAGGGATGTCTGTATGCTTATTTTGTTATAACAAGATGGGAGTATTGAAACGTGCTCTAGATTTGATGCGTCCATTTGCAAGCAAGCTCATACCGGCAGAGCTGTTCTTAGCATTGTCTTCACTCATGTATCTATTGGTGCCTCTTTTTAGCCGAATCCTCATTGATGATTATTTAAAGCCTATGACTGGAACTTTTCAGCAGATAGCTTTATTGGCAGTTGCTATGTTCCTAGCAAGAGCCCTTGGTGAGGTTATATTTATTTTAAGTTCACGTGTTTTTAATGCTGCCAGCATCCAGTACTCAAATCATATTAGAAACCTGGCTTATGAAAAGATACAAAAGCTATCCATGAACTCACTATCTAAAAGAACTCCTGGAGATTTGATTCGCCGTGTAATGGAAGATACCGCCACAATTAGAGAGTTTGTTTCCGATGGAGGCCGATGGGCGGTAGAACAGATGATTGTTTTTGTGGTAGTGTTTGTAATATTAATCTTTACAGACCCTCAGCTAACTTTATTGGTGTTTTTGCCTGTACCTATAGTTTCCATTGCTTTATCTAGATTCTGGAGGTTTATTCATATTAGATATGAACGTCAATGGCGAAAAAACTCTAAAGCCCAATCTATACTCCATGACATTATTAAGGGAATCCGCACTGTTAAGTCATTTGGAAAAGAAGAGGTAGAAATTCAAAAGTTCTCTAAGGCAACTGGTGAACTAGCTCAGATTTCATCAGAAAACGAGGCCACCTGGGCACTGTTATTTCCTCTAATGACATTTTTTACAGGCATAGGAGAGTTTCTGGTGCTGTATTTTGGTGGGCATAAGATTTTAGATGGAAATTTAAGCTTTGGCATACTAGTCCAGTTCACCATGTACATTACCTATATATATGCACCTCTAAGGTGGTTTGTTTCTTTCCCGCGCTGGCTTGCTAATGCTATGACCAGCATGGTTAAGATATTTGAAATATTGGATGAGGAACCAGATATTGCATCTATCCCAAATCCTAAAAATGTGCCTGTTAAAGGTAGTCTGTCCTTCGAAGGAGTTACCTTTGGTTATAAATCATATGAACCTGTTCTTAAGGGTATAAATTTTGATATCAAGCCCGGTGAAATGATTGGAATTGTTGGCCGCTCAGGCGCAGGTAAGTCAACTATGATAAATCTAATAATGCGCTTATACGATCCTGGTCAAGGGAGAATTACAATTAATGGTGTAGATATAAAGGATATGGACCCAGAGCATCTACATGAGAATATAGGAGTAGTATTTCAGGATACCTTCCTCTTTGCAGGTTCTATCTACGATAATATTCTTTATGCGAAGCCAGACGCTGCACCATCAGAGGTAATAGCAGCTGCTAAAGCAGCAAATGCCCATGATTTCATCATGCAGACAAGCGATGGATATAACACAATCATAGGCGAGAATGGCCATTCCATTTCTGGTGGTGAAAGGCAACGACTGGCCATTGCCAGAGCAATAATTAAAAATCCGTCCATATTGATTTTGGATGAGGCAACCAGCTCATTGGATGTAGAAACCGAATCCATTATTCAGGACAGCTTAAATCGAATAGTTCAAGGTCGTACTACCATAGCAATAGCACATCGCTTGTCGACTCTAAGAAATGCAGACCGTCTGATTGTGCTGGAAAATGGAAAGATTGCAGAGCATGGAACACATATAGAGCTATTAAAGAAAAGAGGAATATATTATAATCTTGTAATGGCTCAGCGTAAAACCACTAAGATAGTGGAAGTAAATTAAAAAAATCCCAGTTTATAAACTGGGATTTTTTTAATGCTAGCCCGATTTCTTGGTTAATTCGAAGTAATCCAGGTTATTCTAATATACAATCAAATATACTTTAAGGGGGTATTACCATAGAGAAGTTCGCAGAATATTTAAATAGTATAGAAAAGCCAGAGCATCGAGCCAAGGTTGAGGATGTGTTAAGTTGGGTGGTAGAGAAATTCCCTCAGTTGGAGACCAGAATCGGATGGAATCAGCCTATGTTTACTGACCATGGAACCTATATAATAGGATTAAGTGTATCTAAACAGCATATAGCAATTTCTCCAGAGACAGCAGTGCTAGAACTTTTCAAGGATGATATAGAAAAAGCAGGCTACACTTATTCTAAGATGATATTTCGTATAAGATGGGATGAAGCAGTTGACTACTCATTGCTGGAGAATATGATTGCATTTAATATAGTGGATAAGGCTGATTACAAAACATTTTGGAGAAAGTAGGAAAAACATGCTCCATTTTTCATACTTTACCTGATATAATCAAAACTGATAAATAGATTTATAGAAGATGGGGTTAAGACTTGAAACAGATATCGCGACAAAACATATTCAACGGTAAGATTATTAAGGTGTATTGTGACGAAGTAGAGCTTTCAGATGGTACCAGAACAGAACGTGAACTTGTGTCCCATAGGGAAGCAGTAGCAGTTGTGGCAGTAAATGATAAGCAGGAACTACTTATGGTCACACAATTTAGGTATCCAATTGGAAGAGAAATGTTAGAGCTTCCAGCTGGTCTTATAGACGAAGGAGAAGAACCTTTAGAGACGGCAAGGCGTGAATTGAAGGAAGAGACAGGCTATGAAGCAGAAAAGTGGGAACTGCTAACCTCAGCCTATTCATCTCCTGGAAGTCACGATGAAAAAATATATATCTATTTGGCAGAGGAATTAACTCATGTATCAGAGCTAAGTTTGGATGAAGACGAGAGGTTGGTTTTTTCAATTGAAACTATTGAAGATATATTGAGAAGGATTAGGGCTGGAGAAATACAAGATGGTAAAACAATAATAGGGGTTCTGCTGTATTGTTCTAGGTATAGTTCATCGGTATAATTTATTTTGAAATAATATAGAAAATGTCACTTCTTCTGGCATTGGAAAGAGATGAAGAAAATGGGAATCTATAGGGGGATTATTTGTAGCTCTTAGAGGGAATACTAGTCAAAAAAGGAGACTATACCTTATGAAAGATAAAGAAATGTACACCCCTCAACAGATTCAATCACAGGTGCAACCGATTCCGGGCAAGGAAAGCAACATGATGCCAGAGCCAATATATGACAATCCAGATTATAAAGGTGCAGGTAGGCTAAATGGTAAGACGGCAATTATTACTGGTGGAGACAGTGGAATTGGCAGAGCTATAACAGTTGCATATGCGAAGGAAGGCTGTAATGTTGTAATTGTTTATAATATAGCAGATGATGATGCAAATACTACAAAACAAGTATCAGAAAGTTATGGTGGTAAGGTTCATCTTATAAAAGGTGATATTGGAGACAGCGAATTCTGCAACCAGGTTGTAGACAATACCATACAAACATTTGGTTCATTGAACATCGTTGTTAACAATGCGGCTGAGCAGCATCCCCAGACAACATTAGAAGCTATTACTGATGAGCAACTACGAAGGACATTTCAAACCAATATTTTCGCTATGTTTTATCTCACAAGAGCAGCACTTCCTCATTTAAATGAAGATAGCGTTATAATTAATACCAGCTC
>JAAZEK010000093.1 GCA_012512335.1 Clostridiales bacterium
AAATGATCTTGGCAAGCCGGAGAGGCTGATCAATAAATGAAAAATAATAGGCAGATATAAGTCTATATAAAACGAATTATAGCATTTTTCTGGGTGGTTTACCAATTCGCTTAATCACACATTAATCTCTGTCATCGATAAAAGAGTTTAAAAAGAAGCTATCAATATACCTAAGTTATAGGAGAGGCGAAAAAAATAATGATCAAATCGATTTCTCGAATGCTTGCCCGCAATAGGCTATAAAAATTAAAGGTATGTATTAGTGTTGCTCATGAATTTCCGTCTCTTTTTCTAATTTTTTAATTCTACGCTGCTGTGAAACTGCAACTGCTGACGGTTTTTTATCCTGATCCAGTTTATGAAGCCATATATGTCGTTAACAAAAAACATTGCGAAGCAGGCAATCATTGGCAGATAAGAAAGATCATTCATTGCAGCCATAACCCAGAGAATAATAAGTACAATATCATTAGCTGCATAAGCCAGAGCGTAATTCGGACTGCGAAACAGCATCAAATATGATGCAGAGAAACTTGTAGCAATTGAGACTGTACTTATAAATAGATTTGCTGTGTCGAAAGCCTTCAGAATAAAATAGAAAATAATCGTAACTATAATAGTGAGAGCCATCAACCAAAATCTCTGAAGCTTATTAAGCTCATGCACTTTTACTTCATCAGTATCGGCAAAAAGATTTCGCAGCCAAGTGATTACAGACATCGCAGCGATGGGAGCAGTCATCCCCAGATAAGTGATCATTTCGCCGTAATATCTAAATTGAAGAGAGATTACTGCATACAACAAACTAAATAAAACAGTCAGCAGTTGTCCCCAGACGTCGCCTTTTGCCACAAATATAAGAGCGGTTACTCCTACCATAGATGCAATAAGTGTTAAGAGATAGAAGCTTCCGGAGAGTAAAAAAGAGCTGAAGATAACAGTGATTGAGAGCAGCCAGAGCAGCCACTCCATCCTGGCAAGTGTCTTAAATGGATTGCGCAGTATCATCAGAAACCTCCAAAAAAATAAGCACCCGCTTCCACATCTTCTAAGACCTAACGATGTGTAACGGATGCGTAAATGCATCTCATTGCCCGGTGGCAAATATTTAACTCGCTATATGATAATAAATATTCTTGTATTTATCAAGTGTACTTGCTTCCATAGTAACCAATGCATCAGAGATTCAATGTCTGCATATTCAGGTGGAAACCTCGCCATCACAGACTTGTATATAATCATCTTTTAAAATCGCATATATAAAGCTATCTACAATTCATAAGGTATATTCTATTCCTATTTCAAAACGCCTCTGGTTGCCCATCCTGAGTGTTCAAAAAAATTCAAGAAAATCCTATCTATGGGGATACCGGTTATTTCGCTGAATGATTTAAGCATTTCTGAGGCAAACTGACTCTTAGCTTCCCGGGGACTCTCCTTGTATAAATGAACCTGGATCATCGCGCATTTGCCAAGCTCACCAGCGAAATACATAGTATTAGCGTCATCAAATTGAAGCATCAATACAGCTTCACTTTTGCCTGGTAGTAGAGATATTTTCTCGCCCAACATTGATTTCAATGATGCGATTCGGGTTTCATCCTGTTTCTCGGAAATGCTCATTTGAATATATGGCATATTTCTTCCCCCCTAGTGTTAAATGTCATCGTCAATTCTTAAGACATTATACCTTGTTCTGGCGTATCAGGTTCGACTGAATCATTGTCTTCGTCAATTTCCATCATTAGTACTTTATCATTTGCCAGCAACAAGGTATCTCCTGACGGAACGATTATTTCACAGCCCTTGCGTTGGATCATGATTATCAGGCGATGATGAGGAAGCTTAAGATCTCTTATTAAATGATTAGCCCATTTGTGACCTTTTGGAATATTAAACTCCAAGAGCTCATGCCCTGTTTCATCAAAATGTGTCTCTCCTGCAAGAATTATTGTGTCGCCCGCCTCAATAACTGTATGACCTTTTGGAATGATTGTTCTTGTGCCTCGATGTATTTTCGCTACTATTAAGGCAAAATTCATGTCAAGATCTTTCACTCGTAAGCCAATTAAACTGCTGTTGGAGTGGACTTGTGTTTCAAGGAATCCAATCCTCGCTTTGTCCTGATAGTAATTGAAGGTTTGAAGAACTGTTTCATTAGGATCGAGCATTTTCCATCTCCTAGAAGCAGCAGGCATCAAAGAGCCTTGCACTAATGAAGATAGAACGCATATGCCGAAAACTATATGATATACATCGATCGATAGTTTAGCTTCGCTATTAACAGCCATAATGGCAAAAGCAATAGCCGCGGCACCTCGTATACCAGCCAGAGAAACAATCTTCAGTTGATTCAGCTTCAATCTAAATGGCAGCATCAGGCCAAATACGGTAACGGGTCTGGCTATAATTGTCATAAAGAGCATTATCACAAGTGCTATAGGGAAGGTTCTGACGAAATTATCAAAATCGGACAGAAGACCTAGAACGAAAAATAGACCTATCTGCATTATTTCGGTAAATCCATCAAAAAAGAATACGATTTCTCGTTTGCCATGGAACTCAATGTTTCCAAGAGATATACCTAAAATATACAGGGCCAGAAAACCATTGCCTCCGAGTAAGTTAGTTGTGGCAAAAGTAATAAGAACTGTTGCTGCCATGAGTACTGAGTACAGCCCATCGGCTTGAATGTACATGCTCCGGAGAAGCATTCCTGCCAGATAGGCAAAACCAAAACCGATGCCTAAACCAACTAGAACCTGAGCAATTACAAGGAGGGGAACAGATACATCTGAACCTATTATAATTGACAGGAAAACCATTGTCATAGTATAGGCAGCTGGATCGTTAGAGCCGCTTTCTATTTCAAGAAGTGGCGCTGTATTATACTTGAGGTTCAGTTTCTTCGAGCGTAATATACTTGAAACGCTGGCGAAATCCGTTGAGCCGACTATTGATCCCACGAGTAAACCTTCTATTAGATCGAACTTCAAGACGAAATGGCAAAACAAACCAGTCAGGACAGCTGTCGCTGCTACACCCAATGAGCTTAAAACAATAGCTGGTTTAGCAACAGGTTTGCCCATAGACCATCTAGTACCGAAGCCACCGTAGAACATAATAACCATCAGAGCAACAGTGGCAAACCCGTCTGAGAACGCGTAATCATTAAACTTAATACCCATGGCACCGAAGCCCATGCCGAGAATGATAAAAAGCAGCAGAGCAGGTATTCCGTGTTTATTTGATATGCGAATTGCAATAAGTGCCAGAAGCAGAATTATTCCGGTAAACAAATAAATCATTCTATAATCCTTTCCTATACAATATCTATTCTTAAATGATTTTAAAATCAAATAGTAACTATAATGATATGTGAGGATTAATTATATCATTATCATAGCTCGACCAGTCTAATTTACTGGAATATTATCAGCTGCGTACTTAAACCTAATGTATAACTATACAAGTTGTTTATAGGCTATAGCATACTGTTTGTGATATTATTTCATAAGTGCAAATTTGATTTGAAAGGAAGATCATGCACTTGGTGTGTGAGGTGTATGATTAAGTTCGCATGAAGTATAAAAATGATTTTTTAGTAATAATCAAAGGCTTTATCATTGGTTCTTCAATGAGTGTACCGGGAATCAGTGGCGGAACCATGGCGATATTACTTGGTATATATGATAAGTTGATTCATTCTATCAGTAATTTTTTATCCGATATAAAAAGCAACTTTATTTTTCTGCTTAAATTTGTTTTCGGAGCAGGACTAGGCATTGGATCTCTGGCTTTTGTCATAAAGTGGTTATTGGAAAGATACCCTCTTTATATTTCCTTCTTCTTCCTAGGTGCCGTGTTTGGTGGTATTCCTGCTCTATTACTTAAGACTAAAGAGAAGAAGATAAAAGCCAGTTCGATTATATATTGTCTAATGGGCTTAGCAATTGTTATCTCCATAGGCTTCGTACCAATAAACAGCTTTTCAATTACTACCGGTTCAGGTCTGATACATTATTTGAAGCTGCTGTTAACTGGAATTATTATTGCGATCGCTCTTGTTTTGCCAGGTATAAGCACCTCGCACATGTTAATAGTTTTAGGTATGTATGATTCAGTTCTGGTAGCTATTACAAAATTTGACATTATCTATTTAGGTATCTTAGGATTATCAACCGTCATAGGTATTTTTATGATAACAAAACCAATTGAATGGGCGATGAACAGGTTTACGCAACAGACTTACTTCATAATCATAGGTTTTGTTCTAGGATCAACTATGGAAATATTTAGGACAAAAATCCTACCAGCCATTCCGAGTGACGTAAATTATACTTGGTGGATACCCGCTGCGCTAATTTCAATTTTGCTATTTTTCGCAGGCTTCGCAGCAATCAATTCGCTTTCCAAGCATTCTGAAGACTAGTTGAATGAATAGTATGATTTAAGAG
>JAAZEK010000094.1 GCA_012512335.1 Clostridiales bacterium
AGGAGGGTCCGTTTTGCAATACGATCTAGTCATTATCGGTACAACTGTAGCTGCATTAGGCTTGGCAGACACGGTAAAACAGGATTTAAAAACACTTATCATTAATCCTACAGAAATGGTAGCCTACGAGTATATGAACACATATAAGCTACCAGATGTGTATTCTAAAGGAGCGGAATACTATAAGGAGTTCCAAGAACTAGGAGTGGATATCTTGTTAAATACTGAGATTTCCAAGATCCATGAAGAAGAAAATGCTACTTATTGTCTTGAAGTCTTTACTGGAACAGGCTTTTCCACTATAAAGGCTAATGCTATAGTGGACACTACAGAACGAGAAGTAGATATTATTGAAAAATCACTTAATTGTTTGTTGGTTAACAAGCCTGGTGAGGATTCATCAGAGAATATCAGTTCTAAAGACGATTTAAAAGCGAAAGATATTATAGAATCTAAAGATTCCAATGATGTTAAAGAAGTTAAAGGCGTTAAATATCCTGAAGATGACAATGAAGCATTTAAGGAGTTCTTAGCAAACAATAAAGAGGTAAGCTTTGTTCATCAACAAGATGAAAACCTTGAACTTCAAATTATGAAATTACAGTGTCCTACGGATATGAATATGCTAGAAGCCAGACACAAACTCATCGACATCTGGAGAGAGAGGCCACAAGCCTATGGTTCATGGAAAATTGCTAATATTGGATTCTGCTTTGAATATAAATTAGCTTTCGCCTTAAAGAAAGTTACCAATAATTACACATTACTACCGTCTGCTTATTACAACACCCCGGAAGGAAGCTTCCAAGCAGGGGTCCAACTGGGAAGGAGGCTTCTAGGATGATATATAGAAGAATAGTAAATGGAGTTCCAGAAGAAAAATCTGTTGATTCAAGAGTATTTAATAAACACTATGATGTTATCGTAGCTGGCGTTGGGACTGCAGGTATATACGCCATTATTGCCGCTGGGAAAAATGGAGCCAGTGTTCTAGGTGTAGACCGCTTGTCGTCTGCTGGTGGCATGGGAACAGGTGGATATGTTTCAGGATATTACTATGGAAAAGGTGGAGGCTTGCATGTAGGAGTCGATGAGGAAGCTGAGGATCTAGCTAAGGAATCTTTTCTGGATTCAGTTGAGCCTAAGAAATACTTATTCGAAAATATGGCTGCTGAAAATAATTCCGATTTACTTCTTGAAACCGTGATTACCGGCGTATTTTTAGAGGGCAAACAAGCGAAGGGCATCTCAGTAATATCGCAAGGAGAAACCTTGAATTTTTCCTGCGACATATTAATTGATGCTACAGCAGATGCTTCCCTATGTGTTATGGCTGGATGCGAAACCAACTTAGGAAGAGAAAACGATGGAAAAACCAGACCTTTTACCAGTGTCAAAGTGTTTCTAAAGAGTGATGGAGTAATTGGTAGAACAAATCATGATAGCGGATATGTTAACCAATATGATCCCTTTGAATTATCGGAAGGTATTTTGCATGCTCATAGTAGCCAGCTTCTAGACGAGTTTAGCAGTTCGGATCAACGAGTACTTTTCTACGCACCTTTTGTTGGCATACGAGAAGGAAGGCTTATAGAAGCAGAAAAAGTGATTCGCGCAAAGGATGTTATTGAATGCAAACTAGAAAAAGAAACCTTGTTCTATGGCTACAGTGATTTTGACAAGCATGGAAAGGATCATGCTCTAGAAACAGAAGACCTACAGGATTTATATATTGCCTCAAACTTGAGCACCGCTTGCTTCTCAGTTCCAGTTACTGTCCAAAGTCTAGTGCCAAAAGGTTATAAATCATTGATGGTTGCTGGACGACATTTGGGGGTTGACCATGATGTAGCTAGCCTACTCCGAATGAAACAAGACATGCAAAAATGTGGAGAAAGTGCTGGTGTTATTGCAGCGTTGGCTGTAAAAAAAGGAATTCAGCCTACTGAAGTCCCATATGAAGAGATAAAACCAATATTGGAGGAAACCGGTTGCCTAACTGAGGATCATAATCTAGGGGTTCGGTTTGATGACTATTACCGTAGGGAAGCAATAGAATGGATGGACTCTCCAGACAAGATTAGAGCTGAGCTTGCAACAGATATGCCGGGGATTGCAATTTATTCCTGTAAAAGAATAGGAAAAAGCATTAGACCTTATTTAAAAGAATGGATGGAAGACTCTGATGAAATGCTGCGTTATAATAGCGCTATCGCTTTAGGCCTTATAGGTGATAAGGATAG
>JAAZEK010000095.1 GCA_012512335.1 Clostridiales bacterium
ATTATCTCATACTCTGCAATATTTAAAATTATTCTTGATACAGAACTATTCTTCAGGATTCTCATTTGGGTTAGAAGAGCAAATAGATATTTATAACTTTCTACTGGAAATAAGGCTAAATCCCACAGATGAGGATGCCATTGCTAAGCTTTATAAGTATATTAATTCTGTAAAATAGTGTTATGATGGAATTTTTATAAATCGTGTCCGACCAGTAGACTTATGCGATGCAGGAAATATGAACCTAGGAGGTAATGAAATGGCGATCATAAACATTGAGCAACCAAGTCACATCATAGTAAACGACGATATTCGGTTGCGCAAATTTGATAATAATTTTTCCTTTGCTTTAGAATGGTATCAGGATAGAATGTAGTTATAGATATCTGTTAAATCTTACGTTATGAGCATGGTCAGTATTTATATAGACGCAGTCTTTATATTTTAGGAGGTAGAAATGCTTATCCATAAAGGTACTCAAGAGATTTGCACAAAAAGATTAAAGCTAAGAAAGTTTGCTCTTTCTGACGCAATATATATGTTTAAAAACTATGCTACTGATGAAAGGGTTACTAAGTTTCTTACTTGGAAACCGTACAAAAATATTGAAGATATTGAAATGTTTTTATCAGAACGCATTAGCGAATATACATGTCAGAATGTATATCATTGGGCAATAGAGATAAATAATGAAATCATAGGAAGCATATCAACAACACATATGGACGAAAAAAATTGCAACTGTGAAATAGGCTATTGTATTGGATATGACTATTGGAATAAAGGAATAACTACTGAAGCCCTATCTGCAGTTATGAATTTTCTTTTTAACGAGGTAGGTATGCATAGAATTACAGCAAAGCATGATATAGAAAACCCAGCTTCAGGGATAGTATTGCAAAAATGTGGCATGCAATATGAAGGAAAATTACGGGATTATTATTTGCGTCATGATGGAACATATTCGGATTCGCTTGTTTATGGTATATTAGAAAACGATAAGATGATTTTGGAGATGAAGATACTATGACTAATTCTTTAGAAGGTCAATTTCTGGACTGGAAATATGGTAGAGGTATAATAAAAGATTTCATAAAGTACTTAAGTGATGATGATCTTGATAAAGTGTTTCCAAGGAAAAACTTAAATAGTATAAGAAAGCAATGTGAAGAGCTTGTACAGATACAATCTTGCTATGTTAAAGCACTAAATACAAAAAGAATTCAGTTTTCATATAGTCCGCTTAATGATACTTCCAAAGTTGCTTTATTAAAGGATATGGATTCTTTAGACTCTGAATTGGAGGCATATCTGAATGAATCCGATGGTTCTGGGTATATAGATTGGTTTGGAGAAAAGTGGAGCATTTATCGGCATTTTTCTGCAATGATTGGACATGAGCAAATGCACATTGGGCAAATTGTTGCTTTCTGCTATGCAATTGGTTTAAGGATTCCAGACGTGATAAAAAATGCAATGGCATTATCAGACTGATGATTCAAATCATCATTATTACGCTTTCTTTAATATTATGCATCGTAAGAAAGTGAGTAAACTTTCAAGGTGCTGACATACGTGTCGGCTGGCTTACGAGGTATGGAATCAGTTTCGCAGAGGTTACATTTGAAAGTTTTGTAACCGGCTGATTCCGATACGAAGAGCTTTGGGCTGCTTGAGCGGAATGCGGTGAAAATCGCACGTGACCTTCTTAGAGGAGTTGGTCCTGGTAACGGGTCAGCTTACCCGGCGCCATGTCTCAAGTGCAGAGACGTTATCCTCAATAATGCAAAAACATTGTAACAAAATTACGAGGCAAAATAGATCAAATTTTATTTGTAGTATAGTAAGATAATGGGATATAATGTAGTTACAGAAACAAGTAAATATGAGGAGTGGTTATTTATGAGCTTATCCGAAAGATTAATCAAGTCTTTTAACGCTTTACCAGAGGACAAGAAGCGACAAGTAATTGACTTTGTTGAGTTTATAAAATCTAAAAACCAAATAGAGATCGAGAATTTAATGGATACAATTATAGATGAAAATCAGGAAGCCTTAAAGGAGCTTGGGAATTCATGAAGAGTGTAAGTCTAGAAGAGGTGTTGCTCTTTCATCGGAAAATTATAACATATACTGGTGGTAGCTCTGGAATAAGAGACAAAGGCCTTATAGAAAGTGCTCTTAATAGAGGTCTCGCTACATTTGATGGTGCTGAATTATTTAGTAGTATATACGAAAAAGTAGCAGCTATCACTTTTTCCCTAATAAACAATCATGGATTTGTCGATGGGAACAAAAGGGTTGGAATCTCAGTAATGTTACTACTATTTAAGCTTAATGATATTAATGTTAAATATACACAAAAAGAGCTTATTGAGTTAGGATTGAAAGTTGCTGATGGGTCATGGAAAGAGAGTAATATATATACGTGGATAATAGAACATAAATTATAACTTCATAATGTAATGACGAATAGAGTGGGTATAAAAATGAAGTTTAGTGATTTGAGTTTTGTTTATAAATGATTAAGTATGTTTTGTGCAAGTACAGACTTAATTTAAATTAGTGACAGCAAAATGAGTAAACAGCATCACTATAAGAAATGAGGACGTTGTATGAAGTTTATTGCGACGATTATGATAATAATAGGGCTTACTATAGCAATCTATCCAGCAGCTGACAGTTTGTATACACGTTATCTGGAATCTCAGCTACTTGATGAGTGGGAGGAACCATTCTTTTTTGAAGAGCTATCGGAAGAATCTGCAAATGATTTCGAGCAGCTGCAACTTGTATTTGAAGAGGGACAGACAGATGCTGATCTGTTGGATGTAGATTTGCCTGAAGTAAATGTAGATTTTGAGATTTCTGAAGACAATACTCAGGAAGCACAACCCTTGGATACAGAAGATGCTGACCCTACAAATGCACCTTCCCCAAAACCCTCACCAGCTTCAAGTCGATCTCCTGAGAAGGGCAAGAAGTCAAAGCTACAAGCAATTGGGAGGATTAAAATATCAAAAATTGATGTTAGTATTCCTATCCTTGAAGGAACAAGCAAATCCAACCTAAAGGTAGGTGCAGGCCATGTCTCTGGAACCTCTAAAATAGGGACTGTTGGTAATGCAGCGTTGGCTGCTCATAGAAGTCATACCTATGGTAGGATGTTCAACCGTTTGGAAGAGCTTGAAGTGGGAGATAAGATTGAAGTATCAACCAATGATGGAACTTTCGAGTATACAATATATAAGATACATGTGGTAGAACCTGATGATATTTCAGTATTATATCGTAGTAAAGAGGATAAGGTTTTAACCTTAATAACCTGTACTCCTCTTTATACAGCAACCCATAGGTTGATAGTTCATGCAGTAACACCGTAATTAGAAAATCATACCAATTATACTAGTGGTAGAATTGATATAAATACCAAGAGCTTAAGAGTATTCTTGGTATTTTTTATCTAAAAAATTGTACAAACTTTTTTAAAATACAATGTTTCAATGCATTTCTCTTGTTTATCTATATGCAAGTGATAAACGTTATCGAATAAAAATGATTATCATTTAGTTAAAGTTAATAATTGTTTGTAGGCAAACTATATGAAAGTATAGGACGCAAAGCTATGAGTCTAATGTGTAGAACTATACAATGACAGTCAGGCTGCAGGATATGATTTAATCTTGCAGTTTTTTTATTACACAGGTCTTAATGAATGCATGTCGCTTATGCGATTTTAAATAAATCTACTAAATAAAGTAAGGAGTGAAACAAGATATGTTAAAAGATAGATTAATGAAAGGGATAGTTCTAATACTAGTTTTTGTTCTTCCTTTGTTGTATGTTACGAGCTATGTACCAACAGCGCATGCAGCATCTGTGACACCGGTTTATTATACCGGTAATGATAAAGACTTGCCCAGTCCTCCTAATGGATTGGAAAGTGTAAAGTTTGATCCGCCTAAGTCTGGAGAAAAATCCAATGGATCTAGATCAGTTGAGGCAACATTTTCAGGAAATAATAAGAGTGTTAGCTTTACCTCAAACTCTCCAGTGCTTTATGTATTCGTAAAGGCTGGAAATGGTGGATATCTGTATAAATATAGTAAAGTTGGCGTTTATGGAGATACCAATCTCTATTCACCGAAGAATCAAGGGAATCAGGGAAATCAAGCGGATATCAGCCATGTGACCTTCTATTTCAAAGCTGGTTCAGAGCCGACGCCAAAGCCAACATCAACACCGAAACCGACGTTGACACCGAAGCCAACGAAGACTCCAAAGCCGACATGGACACCAAAGCCAACGTCAACTCCAAAGCCGACATGGACGCCGAAGCCAACGTCAACTCCAAAGCCGACATGGACGCCTAAACCAACTTCGACACCGAAGCCGAGCCCAACACCGTCGCCAAGTCCAACACCTGAGCCGACACCGAGCCCGAGCCCAACACCGTCGCCGAGTCCAACACCGGAACCAACACCAACTCCAAGTCCAACACCGGAACCAACACCGACACCAGAACCAACACCGAGTCCAAGTCCGACACCGAGTCCAACGCCGGAGCCAACCCCGACACCGACACCAAGTCCGACTCCGTCGCCAACACCGACACCTGAGCCGACACCAACACCGGAACCGACTCCAAGTCCAACACCGGAACCAACACCGAGTCCAAGTCCGAGTCCAAGTCCGACACCGAGTCCGACACCAGAACCAACACCAGAGCCGACTCCGACCCCAACCCCAACTCCGGAACCGACACCAACACCAGAACCGTCGCTGGAGGCAACTTCGACACCGACACCAGAACCAACTGATGAAGTGATAGAAGAGATTCTGGATGATGAAATTCCAGGTGGTTCAGCGGAATTGCCTAAAACTGGTGAGCTGCCTCCAATGCTCTACTATGGTACTGGTACTGCATTAGTAGCAATTGGAGCATACTTTAGAAGAAAATTAAAGAAAAAGATTTAGTAAGTGGTTGAATAAAAAAATCAAGTAAGTAATTAAATAAAAGATCTGTCTCATGACCGAGGCAGATCTTTTTTGCTTACCAAATTCTCTATTATCTATCATGTTACTTGGTAATAGAGTTCACCAACATCATAGTTGTTAGAAGTTTTAGAAAATTAATAGCCAAACAAGAAGGAATGACAAAAACTATGAAGAATACATTGGTGTACAAATAATAACGAATTTAGAGAATAAAACAAGAGTTCAATATTGTATTTAGAGAACACAACAATGATTCAAGTCACTAATAAAAGAAGAGGTGTCGAAATGCCAAATTATGTATTTGAAAGATTTACGGATGATTACTATCGCTTAATTAATCAAACAGGTGTCAAACAAGCTGAACCTAAGGAAGAAGGAAATGAGAAATTTAATACCTGCTGGGATGGTGCAGTTAGTCCTGATGGAGAGTTTTATTTTACCCTTTCCTCTGAAGCTGGTAGATCAGAGCATGCAAAGCTTAACCGTTACGATTTTGAAAAGGTTGAAATTGTTGATTGCTTCCGTGCTAGGGACTTAATCTTACCCAATGGTCGCAGATTACCTGCTAGTAAGTTGCATACTTCAATTAATTTTTTAAATGATGGAAGAGTTATAGCCACAACTCACTCCACGGACAAAGCCCCACAGCATAAGGAATGGATGCCATTTGGCCATCACAATCATGTTTGGGAAGGCTTTCCAGGCTCACACATTCTAGTTTATGATCCTAAGACTGGCAAATCTGAGAACTGGGGTATTCCAGTTCCTCAAGAATCTATCTACGGCGCAAAATTCGATCCAAAGCATAATCGCTTGTATATGATAGGTTTTATGCGGGGTCATGTTTACAGCTATTCAATCGACACAAAAAAAGTAACTGATTTAGGAAAAGCTGCCGAGCTATATTGTTATAGACTGTCATTAGGTGCTGATGGCAATATATACGGTTGTACTAAGAGTGGCTTTTTCTTTCGTATTAATACAGAACTCAATAAATTAGAAGACTTGAACTATCAAGTATCTGAGTATCCAGGGAATTATGTAAACAATACATGGTATCGTTATCTGACCTGCGCTCGTAATCATCCTTCTGGTAAATTCATGTATATGATGAACCTATGTGCAAATGACTTGCTCAAGCTAGATTTTGAAACCCTAGAAATAACTAAGGTTGGGAACAGAACTCCTAAGGATGGGTTGTTTGAACTTCCTAATGAATTTTCATCTCATTGCAGTGATGCTTTTGTTATCGATAAATATAATGTATTGTGGTATAACTTGTATGTATGGACAGTTAAAAGTACTGAAGATATCACATTTGCAGGAATAAATTATCTCATACGTTGGGATATTGAAAACAACAAAGAGCCTGAATGTATGGGTGTTATTGGAACTGAAGAAAGGCCACATAGAATTACAACTGAGTTGGAGATTGATGTAGAAGCAGACGTCATCTTTTGTGTAGATGTTGGTCGTGGGTTTGGTAAGGATGGCCCAAGTGTACTTTCGATTGAATTGTCTAAATACAGAGAAAAAATGTATGAGCCAGGACCAGTATCCCAGGATCCTACCTTGCGTCCACGAGAGTTAACCGAAGAAGAAAAAATAGCAAGAGATATACGATTGAAGAAAAATGTAGGAGAAGAGGTTACTGCTGATAACCCATTCCAGGCTTTTCCTATTGAGGATTGTTACCCAGTGCGCATCTGGAGAGAGGTTCCCCATACTGAAATAGAGGAATCTAAGGTAATAGGTATGTGCTATGACGAAAAAGATATTCTTCATGTACTTACTGGTGCATCTTTATCGGCGGATACTGCTTCTTATGTATTCAAAATAAAGTATCGGGAAGTCATTGAGCGATTAGATTTTAGCACTCTTGATCCAGACTATAAGAAGTGGCTACTAGATAATATTCTGCCTGGAGAGTTAAAGTTCAACAAGGATGTAAAACTACCTGAAGCAACTGGACGAAGATATCGCGCTGTAGCGTCAGCTTCCGTTGAGTGGAATGGCGGAAGGGAGATAGTAGGTACCGAGGATGCGTTGCTTGCCATAGTCGATAGCAATGATAAGGTGTTTTCATTAGGAAACGCTGCTGCTTATGGACCAATTCATTGTATGTGTACTAATAAGGCTAAGACCAAGCTTTGGGGCGTAGCTGGAGATTCAGAGGATATGGGATATGTGTTCTACTACGATGATGAAACTGGATTAAGGCAGTTGGGAATTATCAATTACAACACTCATGGATACTATGGAACCACAGCCTCCAATGAACTATCAAGTATTGTTTTAAATAATGCTGAGGATACACTGGCAATTGGTTCAATAGACCGTATCTCAACTGTTCATGTAGTGGATTTATAAGAATAGGTTGCAAGGGAAAACTAAGAGTAGCAATTATATTTTGATATTGCTACTCTTATGTGAAAATATTATTCCATGATTTTCGCATAGAAAGAATAGTGTGCTATACCACCATAGCCACTGTATTGATTAAATTATTACGATACATGCTATAAAAATTGTGTAAAAACCCGTTCGAAAATTTACTAAAATTCGACAGAAAAAAATTGACATAAGAAAAATCTTCCTATATAATTAATTATGTAGATATATTTCTCATGTATACTAAATACGTAGTATATATCTATGGAGTGGAAAATTAAATAGTTGTTAGTCAACTTTTCAACGATAATGGCAAACCACTGGAAACAGTGGGGCGCAAAGCCAAAGGGCCTAAATCCTCAGGGATATGGCAGCCGTGCTACCGAAAGGAGAGTTTTTTTTGTCCAGAATAGTTATATCATTTGTCATAACTTTAGTACTTATATTGAGTCCAGCTTTGGGACAGGTTATAAACCAGCAGACAGCTTTGTTACGACAGTCATCTTATGTAGAAAGTACAGATAATCATAACCAGGAAGCTACTAAAGCGGAGGTTAATGCAGGTCTTAAAAGTTCTGACGAAGTATTAGCAGTTGTAGAGGCAACAGAGGCACAAAAAGCCGAAACGAGAACTGAAGTGCTTGCAACACCAGAAGAAACACCAGTTTCAAAACCAGAAAAATCACTTAGGGCTTTACCGACAGCAGAGGTTAGTGAAGAGCCTGAGGAAACTGAGGAACCATCTAAGGTAGATGCAACTCCGAAAACAACTAAATCACCTAGAATAGATGCAACTCCGAAAGCAGCAGATGCATCTACAGCAAAGCCTGCTACAAAGGCAACTGAGAAACCAAAAATCAACCCAACTCCAAAGGTGACAGAAGCACCTAAGGCTAGATCAACTGCGAAAGCAACAGAATCACCAAAGCCTAGTTCTGCAGCTACTGCAAGGCCCGAGCCGACTAAGTCAGCACCAGCTACTACTGCGCCGACCAAAGCACCAGTGGTATCTACCCCTCAGCCAACTGATCCACCGAAAGCAACTGAAGCGCCAAAAGCAACTGATCCGCCTAAAGCGCCAGTAGAGAGCAGCGCACCACCAAAAGAATCAGCACCAGTTTCAAACGACAAAGTGTTTGATACCAGCAAGGTAAGTTCTGGTAATATTGGTGTTCGTTATAATAACACCAGCGGTAAGAGATTAAAGCTAATGATACAAAATGGAAGCTCCAGTGAAGCTTATAATTTGGACGGTAAGGGTTCTTTGGAAACCTTCCCTCTAAAATTTGGCAATGGTGAATACACAATAAGTGTAATGGAAAACACAGAAGGAAAAAAATATAGAAACGTATTATCTGAAAAGGTTAAAGTTAGCGTAGCCGATAAAAATTCTATATATCTAGGGTCTATACAAATGATTAACTGGAATTCGAATATGTCTGCAATTAAGAAGGCGGATCAACTAACATCAGGTGTATCTGGTGATGAGGCGAAGCTAAAGAAAATATATAATTTTGTAGTTAGTAATATTCGTTACGATTCAGCTAAGCTTGGTACCTTACCATCAACCTATGTTCCCAGTGTAAATGACACTTACAGCAGTAAGTCTGGTATCTGCTATGATTTTGCTTCGCTGACAGGTGCTATGCTACGAAGTGTAGGGATCCCAACTAAATTGATTATGGGATATGCAGATGGAGTAAATGGATACCATGCCTGGAATGAAGTATACATAGACGGAAAATGGGTTACGGTAGATACCTCCTACGATTCCCAAATGAATGAAGCAGGAGCCAGCTATTCCATGAAAAAGAGCAAGAGCAGTTATTCGACTAGTAAATCATACTAAAATTATCTTATAATAAGAGTGAACGCGCCACTTATAGAAGTGAGCGTCTTGACTTAGGATAGAGACTATAAAAACAGGGTAGGCACCAAGTGGTCTACCTTGTTTTTTGTTGTTGGTAATTGTATTTTTCTGTGCTATACTGTATTAGTATTAAGCTTGTCGGTGTCTTTTATGTTACTGTTTATACTAAATTATATAAGATATACATTATTTAATTAACTCAGTGAACAGTAAGCTTTTGATAGAAAGGGAGGATGTCAAATGAGCCAAACAGTATGTTCCATATTAATTCCCATGTATAACGAGGAAGAAGTCATAGAGGAAACCTACCATCGCTTAAAAAATGTAATGGACAAAATCGGAGAAAGCTATGAGCTAGTGTTTGTAAACGATGGAAGCAAAGATCGATCTGCTCAAATTATATCCGACCTTGCTAAGACCGATGAAAACATTCGCCTAATTGACTTTTCGAGAAATTTTGGTCACCAAATTGCGGTAACTGCAGGCCTGGATTATGTTCAGGGAGAGGCAATTGTTATCATAGATGCTGATTTGCAGGATCCACCAGAAGTAATTCCGCAAATGTTAGAAAAATGGCGAGAGGGATATGATGTTGTATATGGTAAACGCTTGAAAAGACAGGGAGAAACTGCCTTTAAGAAGGCTTCTGCTCATGTATACTATAGGGTTTTGGGAGCGCTAACCGACGGTAATATACCCAGAGACACTGGTGATTTTCGTTTAATTAACCGCAAGGTTTGTGAAGCTATTAAGGAACTACCTGAAAAAAACCGTTTTTTAAGAGGAATGGTCAATTGGGTAGGCTTTAATCAAATTGCAGTGGAATATGTAAGAGATGAACGGTGGGCAGGTGAAACAAAATATCCGCTAAAAAAAATGCTTAAGTTTGCAGCCGATGGTATTTTCTCATTTACATATAAGCCCCTAAAGCTAGCTACATATATTGGACTTTTTCTATCAGTCATAGGTTTTCTTTACCTGCTGGTTGTGCTTTTCCAAAGATTATTTACAGATACTGCGCTAACAGGTTGGGCCTCCTTAATGGCAGTTACACTGGTTTTTCACGGGATTACCTTAGTCATTCTAGGGATAGTTGGTGAGTACATTGGTAGAATCTACGAGGAAGTAAAGGGTAGGCCTCTATATATTGTAAAAGAAACTATAGGTTTTAAAAATGATAAAAAAGATTCTTAAGTCCCAAATAATAAAATTTGGATTGGTAGGATTTCTTAATACAGCAGTTGACTTTGGTATCTTTACCTTGCTTACTGCGGTTGCTGGATTAGCTTCTACTATAAGCCATGTTATTTCTTATTGTTGTGGTGTTCTTAACAGCTATTTTTTTAACCGAACTTGGACTTTTAAGCAAAAAAATAAGATACACCTAAAGGAATTTTTAAAGTTTTTATTGGTAAACCTAGCATCACTCGGTCTGTCTACCTTAGTGCTCAATTATTTGGAAACGGAAGCAAACCTTTCTGTCTATCTGGCTAAGGCAGGGGCAACTATATGCTCCATGGCCATTAACTTTGTTGGAAGTAAGCTTCTTGTATTCAAGAAATGATTTGTATATAGAATAGGAAGGGGTTTCTTTTGAATACCATAGCAATTATATCTTATCTTATTTTTTTTCTAGGTGCCGTTGGTCTTTATAGCCTAGAAAGTAAAAAGATAGGCACAAGTCCCAAAATAGCACCGAATGCAATACGATGGGTTCTTCTTGTAGGTTTAATCATTCGTGTAGTTTTAGCTGTTTCTGTTGAAAGCTTTTCAACGGATGTCAATCTGTTTAAATTCTGGTCACAGAGGGCAGCTGAGGGCTTGTTCCAAATTTATCAGGGAGACTATTTCCTGGATTATCCTCCCTTCTACCTATATATCCTATTTTTCATTGGTAAATTTGCATCCTTCCTAGGTTTGACTGGGGGGGAGCCAATTTTCATTTTGCTTATAAAGCTACCATCTATCTTCGCAGACCTAATTACCGCATATCTACTTTATCGGCTTGCAAAAAAAAACTTATCTGGAATTTGGCCTGTAGTGATTTCTGTTATATATGTTTTTAATCCCGCTGTTATTATCAATTCGACAATATGGGGGCAGGTGGATTCTTTCCTTGTATTGTTTTTTGCCCTTGGTCTTTTTCTTATGGATTCCAAGAGGCCATCACTGGCTGGCTTACCCTTTGCAATAGGTGTCTTGATTAAGCCACAAGGTCTAATCATACTGCCTATCGTCTTGTTTGAGCTCCTAAAGCGAAAGGACTGGAAGCTTCTTATAAAAACAGCTATATGTGGTATTGGAACAGCTGTTGTTATCATTTTGCCTTTTGTAATAGTTGAAGGCCCTGCTTGGATTTTCGAGCTTTACATGGGAACAGCAGATGGTTACAAGTATGTTTCCTTGAATGCCTTTAACTTTTTTAGCCTAATAGGAGCTAATTTAAAACCAGATTCTGAAATATTTTTCTTCTTCAGCTACAAAACATGGGGGAGTATTTTTATCGTAGCATCTGTAGTCTATTCAGCCATATTACACTGGAAAGGTAAAGATAAGCATCTGAAATATGTAAATGCTCTGGTCCTTTTCATGGCAGTCTTTATGCTTTCAGTACGTATGCATGAAAGATATCTATTTCCTGCTTTGTTTTTCCTGGCAGTTGTTCTTATTCTCACAAAAGATAAATGGAGCTTGGTGTTTTATGGAGTGGCTTCCGTTAGCATCTTTGCTAATACCATGGCAGTACTCGATAGACAGATTAAGTACGACTATCCTCATGTTTCACCTGATGAGCCTATTCTAATATTCATTTCGCTTATTAACGTAATATTATTTATAGCAGTGCTTATTTGGTCCTGGCGAATTGCAGTACAGGGTAAGACGGACCCAATGGAAATGAAAAAATCTGAAGCCCTTGTCCAAGGCGGTCCTCTGTGGTTTTCTACAAGCAAGCGTGATCGAAAAAAAGAAGAACAATATACGAATTTAAAGGTTAATAGAAAAGATATCATCATTATGTCAGTGATGACTGTAGTTTATCTAGCTATCGCCTTGTTTAACCTTGGTAGCTTTGATGTGCCGCAGACAGAATGGGCTTCTACCAGCAATAAGGACGGTTTTCTCATTGATTTGGAGTCAGAAGAGCAGGTTTCACGTATTACATTTTACAGCGGACTAGGTGAGGGAAGCTACCAGGTCTGGTATCAGGATCCTGAAGGAACTTACCACAGTCTCGAAGACTTGGAAGTAGATGACTTATATAAGTGGCATAAATACGATGTTTCTCAATTAACTACTGGCTTCAAAATAAAGGCGAAAAAATCAGGTGGGATGCTAAAGGAAATCGCAGTATTTTCAGATAGTGATGAGGCTGCTCTTCCTATTCAAATTCGTAATCTTGATGGCAGTCAAGCAGAAGGGGAATTGCTTAATCTAATAGACGAACAGGATATTGCTCAATATCGTGAAAGAGATATTATGACCAGTACCTATTTTGATGAAATTTATCACCCTCGTACTGCCTACGAACACCTAAATAGAATTCGACCTTATGAATGGACTCATCCGCCTCTTGGTAAGATCTTGATAGCAGTTGGCATTAGTATATTTGGCATGAATGCCTTTGGATGGAGAATTATAGGCACTTTAGTAGGCGCAATGATGATTCCTTTGATGTACTTGTTTGGTAAGAAGCTTTTTAAGAAGAGCTTTTATGGTTTTTGTGCAGCCTTCTTAATGATGTTTGATTTGATGCACTTTGCTCAGACACGGATTGGCACAATAGATAGCTATACTACCTTCTTCGTAATGCTAATGTTTTATTTTATGGCGGATTACTACTTGCAGAAGTCCCATGAAAAAGGCTTTTACTCATCTATAAAACCTCTATTTCTAAGCGGCCTATTTTTTGGATTAGGTGCTGCAACCAAATGGTCAGCTATATATGGGGGATTGGGTCTTGCTATTATCTTCTTCACAGCAAAGTACAAGGAATATGGTAATTACAAAGCTGCCATTTTGCAAGCGTCATCAAGTGGTTCTGGCAGTAAACCAGCTTGGTTGGAAAAATTCATCCCTGTGTATATGTGGAAAACCATGGTGTATTGTGTTTTATTCTTCATCATCATTCCCGGTGTAATTTATTTCCTTTCCTATATACCCTATCTGTTGGTAGATGGTATGAAGTTTTCTGACATTATAGATTATCAGGGCTCTATGTACCGCTATCATAGTGGCTTGGAAGCTACTCATGATTTTCAATCCCAGTGGTGGTCCTGGCCTTTGATGATTCGTCCCATCTGGTACTATCAGGGGAAAGATCTGCCGGCAGGGATGACATCGACCATAGCTTCTTTTGGCAATCCTGCTGTTTGGTGGGCAGCAATACCAGCATTTTTTATCGCCGTTCGTGCAGCGTGGAAAGGCAATAAAGCTATGTTTGTAGTGGTGATTGCAGTTATATCTCAGATGCTTCCGTGGATGTTGGTCCCTCGGTCCGCTTTTATCTATCACTTTTTCCCCATGGTGCCCTTTATGATGTTGACAGTTGTTTATGTTATAAAGCAGTGGATTGAAAAAGGTAAATCCAAGAAGGTAGTATA
>JAAZEK010000096.1 GCA_012512335.1 Clostridiales bacterium
AGGAAAAAGGCATAGGTTGTCAGGAAGCATATAACCCACAAGCAGCTCTCTTTGGGCAGAGCATCCGTGAGATGATGAGTATTATAAAGCTAGCTGGTGGAAGCATAGATAACATAGTATATGGAGCTGGTGATTTATATGTCACTATTTTTGGTGGCCGCACTCGCAAACTAGGTACTTTACTGGGACGAGGACTGACCTTTGACGAGGCCATGGCAGAGTTGGAAGGGGTCACCCTTGAATCTGTTGCTATAGCGAAACGCATTGCAAGAGCAATGTATAGATTAGAGGAATCCGGGCTTGTTAAAATGAGTGATTTCCCACTTTTGGTACTTATTCAGAATATCATAAATAACGGTGCACCAGTAGATATCCCCTGGAAGGCTTTTGAAATCGAAACTGAGAAGTAGCTTCTGAATTATAAAAAAGATCACTTCAAACTATAGAAGTGATCTTCCTTTTTTATATAGATTTTTTATTTAGCCACTAATGCACCTTGGAGAGTATTGTTGTCTACTTGTAATCACAATATCCCCGCAGTATAAATATCCTTAAAATTGCCCCAGCTACCCATAATAAAGGCTGGCTTATCCTCATCATCTGCCCTGCAATCATACCATAAGCGCTCCATTTCAAGCTCTTCTATTGTCGAAATATTACCAGATAGATAGTCTAAGATCCTGTCTCTTGCAGTCGAAAACCGTGTATTTAGTATTCCATAACGTGCATCCAAAACCTCCCAGCCAAAGGGCTTATTATACAGCATCCAAGCATCCCTGTGACATAGGCGTAAATCATCTATTCGCTTCATTAATTCTAATGACTCTTCTGCCATTTCTTTTAGAACCGCATTATCTTTCCTATCATATGCCTGCTTTAGGCGAACTCCATAATCGGACTTAAGCTCTAAAACTGAAACCAATTTTCGAACAACATCAAAGGCTGGTTTTATAATACCTTCCTTAGGTCCCCTATTCGAAAAATCATTAGATAATCCTTTGTAGAAATCTCCTATATTTAAGTTCTCAGCATGCTTATCCACTAAGCCTATTAATGGATCGTTATACAAAAGATAACGAGTGGCGTTAGGATTTGTTAAATCACCTTCCGGGTGCTCCGCAGCATCTAGTACCAGAAAATCTTCATAATTGGCTTTACAGCATGCTTTAAATCGTTTTGCTACTTTCTCTTCGTCATATTCACCAGAGTAGTCATATTCTGCATATATCTGTAGACCCGCCAAGGATAATATTAAATTAGACTCCGCTCCATTATGCCAAACTGTGGCTATAACCTCTTTTATGTTTTTTTCCTTACAGGCAGAAAGCGCAGGCAGGGTATTATCCAGTGTACGCTGATATACCGGAACCCCTCCAATCCACAACCATATACCACCTGCAAATATGGTGTTCTCTCCTAAATCCTTATGCTTATCTATAATTGTAGTATAAAAATCCTTATTATCGTGATAGTAATCCCAAAAAATTTGCTGTATGCCTTCTGGTATCTTATCTGAAATCTCTTTGCTAAAGACTACGTCCGCATCATAATCTACCTTCTTAGTTGTTAACATGCGGAAGAACATATCACTCCACATCATAGGCTTAAAACCATAGGTTTTTGCCAAATCAGTAATCTTATGAAGGTGTTCGATAAAAATATCTGTTTGATCTCTATATCCATTTTTCTCTAAATATTGCCCTAAACCAAGTGCATGGGCTTCATCCATACCCATATGAAGTCTTCTACTTGTAAAGCATACGTTCAATGTTTTAAGAATGTCTTCTATAAAATCATATGTTTCTTCAGCTCCTACAAGCAAAATATTGCCTGTGTCACGATATGGTGCTGTGCAATTCCAACGAAGGGCTGTAGCTAGATGGCCAAGGAACTGTACACATGGAATTAGCTCTATTCCAAATAAAAGAGCGTAAGAATCTATGTCTTTAATCTCTTCTTTAGTGTACCTTCCTCTAGCATAGCCAAAATAGGGACGGGAAGGTATTTCATAGGTATCTTCTGTGTAGAGCATTAAGGTATTAAGCCCCATTAATGCCATACGCCGTATCATATATTTGATTACATTTGGACGCATAACAGTATTCCTAGATACATCCAGCATTGTACCGTTACTATCAAAGCAAGGTGTTTCTTTAGCTAAAAAAGTAGTTTTTCCGTCATTCAAAGCTTCGATTAGAAGGCTTAGACCTCTAAAAAAGCGGGTCAGACCTCCCCCATAAGTAATGGTTGCATGGTTATGCTGTAGCTTAACATTAACAACCTGTTCTTGTGTTTGCAAAACTTCTACAATCACATCTGCTTCTTTTTCGGAGGATATTTGAAACTCTAGTTCATCTGATAGTTCCATTATCCCCTTTAAGACCTCATCTTTGACATCAAAAAATAATTTCATGACAACCTCCTTCATATTCAGTACCTAAACAGCCTCTGATTCTACATCAGATTGTATTACCGTTTTTAGTTTCCACTTGCCACTCCTTAATCGGAATAAATACATGCATCCTCGCACGACCCAATCAACGTACATTCCAATCCATATGCCTTGAACTCCAAGCCCAAGGTGTATACCTAGAATATACCCTAGAACTATACGACATAGCCACATTCCTCCCATAGAGGTGAGCATTGTGTACTTTGCATCCCCTGCTCCGCGCAATCCAGCAGGCAACACAAAAGCTGCAGACCAGAATAGTGGAACCACAACAGCTAAAAGACGAACTATATCAACAGCAAGATCAATAACAGCAGGTTCTTTCGAATACATTGAAACTAAAGTCCTTGCCAAAGGAAAGATAACAGCGCAAACTGCCAACAGACAAATGGAAGAGAATTTCAAAATATAAAGCATGGTATCCTCTGCTTCATCTATATTTTTCTTACCCATGCTATGCCCTACCATAGTCACAATTACAATACTAAAAGCGTTGCCTGGAACATATACTATAGACGAAATTGAATTGGCAATATAGTTAGATGCTGTAACAGCTGTCCCCATTCCTACTATGAATATCTGTGTTATCAATCTTCCACCATTAAACATCAATGATTCAAAGCCAGCTGGCAAGCCTATACCAAAGATAGACTTCAAATAATCCTTTTTAAATCTGAAGGAGCGAATATCTGTGAAGTGGATCAAATGAGATCCCTTCCACAAAGCCAGCAGGATTAAAACGGAACCAAATATACGAGCGATGGATATACCAATGGCAGCACCAGCAACGCCAAAACCAGGTATACTGAAACTATAGTAGCTATTATCAAAGCTTATTCCGTAAATCAGCAAGTAGCTTAGAACAATATTAACTACGTTCATCAGCATGGTAACCTTCATAGGTGTTTTTGTATCTCCAGTTCCACGAAGTACACCGTTAGCCACTGAAGTAATAGCCATAAAAGGATAAGTTGATAATGTTATATTTAAATATACATTTAGATTTTCCATGACCAGGGGGTCTGCCGAGCCGTACAGAAACTTAATTATTGGATATCGGAATATATACATTAGAAGAGCTATTAACAAAGACAGGCCTAAAATTGAAAAGAGGGCTTGCTTAGCAGATTCATTTGCTTCTTTTACCTTCATTTGACCTATATAATGAGCAACTACAACCGTTGCGCCTACCGCTGCAGAGGTAAAGAATGCAATAAATATATTATTTATAGAATCAACCATACCGATAGCGGAAACAGCCTCCTTGCCAATATTGCCCGCCATCATTGTATTTACAACACCCATTAATACCAGAAATACCTGTTCTGTCAAAACTGGAATAGATAGCTCTATAACGTCTTTTCGTATGCGCATTTTTTCACATTTCCTAAACAATAATTAAGTTATTGTTTCCTTTTCGTTGGTGTGGCTCCATGTTTTACATAAGGTCCGCTATACGCCGGTACACTCCTAAATCATTATACCATAGCAAACATTATTTGTGTGGAGTGAAATTGAAAATTTAGGAGATTTGAAAAGAGGTGAAAAGAGTTTATTCTATTCTACTTCGTCATGAGCAGGTGTTCCGATGGGCATTTGAATTTTCTCTCCAGGTTTGGCACCTTCCGGGATCATCCCATCATCAAAGTGAAGGATGACTTCTTGTTCAACCAGTTTTTCTTGCAAAAAGGTAACATCAATTCCAAAAATAGAAGTATTTGTGTTGATTGCTTGTACAACTGCTAATCCAGCAGCATGGCCTGTTAAAATAGCAGGAGGCTTTGCGGCAAGCTTAAGTTAATACGCTTTTATGGACCACTGGTGA
>JAAZEK010000097.1 GCA_012512335.1 Clostridiales bacterium
ATTACATTGACCGAGGATATCAGAGCTACGAAATGGTTAACAGCATTATGGATCTACAAAGTAAATACGGAAAAGAGCATGTGGTGTTACTCCGGGGTAACCATGAACAAATGGCAATCGATTTCTACAAAGGCAGAGGCAATAGTTTCTTATACAACGGTAGTGAAGCAACAATAATGAGTTTTAAACGAAACAACGATAATTTGGAGAATTATATAGGTTTTTTTGAAAGCTTACCTTTATACCATGAGGATCCATTTTTCTTCTATGTTCATGCTGGATTAAGACCTGGAAAGAGCATTGAAGATCAATCTCATGATGACTTGCTTTGGATTCGTGAAAAGTTTATCTTTAGCAGCTATATGACAAGTAAAACAGTAATCTTTGGTCATACCACCACTACTTCTATCAACAAAGGCTCATCCCCTATAATGATTAACAACCGTTACGCACTGGATACTGGTTGTGTATACAATGGATATTTAAGTGCTATTGAAATTGTAGATGACCAAATCATGAGAGTCTTCCAGGTAAAACATGAATTGGCCAGTTAATATCGTAGATAACTTAATCTAAAAAATAAAATGAATTGGAGAGATTTTAATGGACAAAATTATGAAATTAGCTAAAGACTATCCAACACTATATGGAATGTTTGGTATATATGTGGACTGGCAAATTGATCATAACATTGTATTAACAGGAAGAGATCCTCATGGTATAAACACATTTGATGACTTTTTAAATGTAAAAACCTTTCAAATTGTCACAGTTACTCATAACAATCAGGAAAAGCTAGTTATCGATCTATGTTTGCCCTACTATAAGCAAATGGCATATACAAGACTTAATACGAGAAAGACTCTTAGCCTTACTCTTAGTGGCTGGGATGCCGAAAACATGTTAAAGCATTATTCTTCAACATTAAACCTTCCGATCCTTGATATACTGAGCTACTATTTAGGTAAAATCGGCAACTAAAAAGATTAATTCACATATCTATCAAATTAACGCCTAGGGAGGAATAAAATAGCTATACTCTTAACATGAGTTTTCTATTCTCAATAGCTACTTTTTCCTCCTCAATAGCTACTTTTTTATCTCAATAGCCACTTTTTTATCTTTTCCTATTGGAACATTAAATCAATTTACCTATACGACGAAAAATACTCTGGCATATCGTCATTTTCTTTGATATATTCATATGTCTTTTGCAATCCACCTCTTGGCTCAATTCCCTTCTTCACCGCATTTTCATACACACTTATCCAATGCTCCTTCAGATCATACTGAAATAATAAAAATAGCAATACATATAAGGATATTTCTTTATCCTTCTCCTTATAGTTTTTATTGAAATACTCGATTGCTTTATCATATTCACATAAAGCGATATTTAAGCGAAAAACTATCTCAACCAGATTGTTTAGTCTTTCTTTCTTCTGATATTCATATAAATCTGATAAAGAAGACCTCTTGGATTGATTGGTACTTGGATTAAGCTGTTCTTTTCTTAAAATATAGCATTGCTCAATAGCAATTTCTTTTGTATCCGGCGTCTTAAGATTCTTGATCAGAACACTAATCAAAAATGAGTGCAAAGTTACCCTATCAAGATTGCTGTTAATTACCAGTTCAATCGCAGATCTTATCGATTCATTATTGAATCCGTTGCCAAACTTTCTTTGAATGATAGAATCAACCAAATCGGTTTGTTTAATACCAACCGATCGGAATGGATCCTCAGTGTTAAAAATATAGTATGCACATGCATAAGACAACATACCATACAATTTACCCATTAAATCAGTAGCGGTATTTCCCTCTTCACCTTCAACGGGAACACTTTCCAGGCTCTTAATATATGCCTTTACCTTAAATCGCCATTTAGGTCTTTCCTTCTTGTGGACGTAGCTGTTAGGTGCAAAATAATACTGTTTATATGCATATTCAATGAACTCTTCTATTTCAGGTTTTAAAATATCGAGATCGACTTGTTCTTGTCCTTTCTTTACTTTTCCAATATTCAAGTATTCATTGACATCCTGTAGTAATCTGTCAATCTCTTTTTCCTCACGCATTTTCTTGGGCATAGCTTTATACATTTCTACGATAAGAATTCTCAAATCTTTTTCTTTATATTTATTTAGCAATTCTCTGAGTTCGGATACCAACATTTGTAAACACCTCATTTTTCTATACTTATTTTCTATGTGGTTTATTTTATCATTGGCAGGTGAGAAATGCTATCTCGTATTTAATGAAAAAACAAACCCCGTTATTGCCTGTGACACCTAGCTGAATGAAAATACTCAACATCATCTAAGAGTATTTTCATCTAACTGAAAATACTTGACTTTTTTTTGCTACTTATGTTATTCTAAATAATGAAAGTAGGTGAATCATATGTCTAAACAAAAACTTGTACAAAGGCAAAAATATTTGGATTGGCTGAAAAGCTGGCGAGAAAAGCAGATAATTAAAGTTGTGGCAGGTGTTCGGCGCTGTGGTAAATCCACTCTGTTCAAGCTTTATATCGACTGGCTTTTGGAAACTGGTATTAAGCCTGAACAGATTATATCTATAAACCTTGAGGAATTGGAGTATGAAAATTTATTGAACTACCGTGCTCTTTATGACTACATCATAGCGCGATTATATAAGGGTGGATATACATATGTCTTTATCGATGAGGTACAAAATTGCAAGGATTATGAAAGAGCTGTAGATAGTCTTTTTGTAAAGGACAATGTGGATTTATATATTACTGGATCTAACGCATATATGCTATCGGGTGAGCTTGCTACACTACTATCTGGGCGGTATGTACAGATCTCTATGCTGCCTTTGTCATTTGCAGAATATGTTACTTTTAAAGGTGTTGGTGAAAAAGACTTATCATCTACTTTTCAAACCTATTTGCGTTTCGGCGCGTTCCCCGCTACTGCTATGCTAAACAAACAAGAGGATTTAATACGCTCCTATTTGGACGGTATTTATAATTCTATTCTTATTAAGGATACTGCTGTTCGCCTGGGTATAACGGATATTTCTGTGCTTACTTCTATTGCAAAATTCCTGTTTTCTAATGTAGGCAGTCCAGTATCCGTCAAAAAAATTGCAGACACCATTAATTCAGCAGGTAGAACTATATCGGTCAATACAGTAGACAAATACCTTCATGCATTATGTGATAGTTTTTTGTTTTATAAAGCGGAGCGATATGATATTCGAGGACGTCAGCATCTCAAAACTCAGGGAAAATATTACGCCGTTGACAGCGGACTTCGTGAGCTACTACTCGCAAGCTCAACTGCAGATTTAGGGCATGTTTTAGAAAATACCGTTTATTTGGAATTGCTCAGACGGGGTGCAAAGGTGAACATCGGTAAAATGGCCGAAAAAGAAATTGATTTTGTAGCAAAGGATGCAAACGGAACGATTTATTATCAAGTATCTGCGAGCGTTTTAGATGGAAGTACCTTAGAACGAGAATTAGACCCTCTTAGAAAAATACCCGATCATCATCCTAAGGTGCTTTTAACTCTGGATGAGATTCCGCGAACCGCAAATTACGACGGGATACGACAGTTGCATATAGTGGATTGGCTTCTTAGGAATATTGATGGAGATTGTGGAATCTCAAGGACTTGCTTTCCAGTACATGGTTAGAACGTATAAGATAGATTATATAATCGAAGGAGGAGGTTTTTTATTATGATAAACTTTGAATTTCATACCCCAACCAAAATCTTTTTTGGAAAGGACACTCACAAACAAATCGGAGAGATTATTAGTAATTATGGATTCAAAAAGATTTTACTCCATTATGGCGGAGGCAGCATCAAAAAAACAGGGTTATATGATCAAGTCCTAGAATCCCTAAACCGCAACAAGATTGAGTTCATTGAATTAGGCGGTGTTGAACCTAATCCAAAGGTTGGCTTGGTTCGAAAAGGTGCACAAATCTGTAAAGAAGAAAAAGTTGACATGGTGTTGGCAGTTGGAGGGGGAAGTGTTATAGACTCGTCCAAAGTAATCGCCATCGCAGCCCTTTCCGATCATGATCCTTGGGAGTTTTCATCTAAGAAAGAAACTCCTGCAAAAGCTTTGCCCGTAGGGGCAATTTTGACCCTTTCGGCTTCCGGCAGTGAAATGAGTTCTTCCGCTGTCCTCACAAATGAAGATGGTGAATTTAAAAGAGGATTTAATAGTGATTTTAATAGACCGCTGTTTTCTATCCTGAACCCGGAGCTTACTTATTCCGTAGATAAGTTTCAGACCGGTTGTGGCATTGTTGATATAATGATGCATACATTGGAAAGATATTTTACCAAGACAAGGGATGTTGATTTGACCGATCAAATAGCAGAAGGGCTTTTAAGGTCTGTAATTCGAGCAGGAGAAATCGCAATTAACAATCCAGAAGATTATGAAGCAAGAGCAACCCTTATGTGGGCAGGCAGCCTGTCTCATAATGATCTAACCGGAGCAGGCAGAGATTATTTTATGACCTGTCATCAGCTGGAGCATGAAATAAGCGGAATCTATGATTCTGTTGCTCATGGAGCCGGTTTGTCCATTATATTCCCTGCTTGGGCAAAATACATTTATAAGCATAATGTTGAAAAGTTCTGCCAATATGCCGTTAGAGTGTGGAACATACAGATGAATTTTGAAAACCCCGAAGAGACAGCCCTGAAAGGAATTATTGCCACAGAAAACTACTTCAAGTCTATTGACATGCCTGTAAGACTATCGGAGCTGAATATTACCGACGAAAAGTTTGAAGAAATGGCTGAAAAATGTACCTTCTTTGGAAACCGTACATTGCCAGATTATATCCCTCTGGGTAAAAAAGAGATTATTGAGATTTTTGAGCTATGTAGATAGTAATTTCACAATGAATAAATCAAGGACAAAGCCGCCACGATGAAGTGGCGGCTTTTGATTTATAGACTCCAGCTCTTTCTTTTTCGTCTAATGGTATTTCAAAGCTCATATTTACTGCTCCTATAAAATATGAACGGCAAGAGTAAGCCCAGTAGTTTTGCATAAGCCCACCATGGTACAATGAGGAGAAAACCAGAAGCTCTGGTTGAATAGCAGCATACCTTTTTCTATTGGTTTCCTATTTAAAATGTTGAAGTCTAACAGTAATCTCGTTCTTTGGTAGCCTAACTTCTCGACCATTGCGTTTTTGTAACTCCAAAAGGCAAAATTTATATTCATCTCCATTAATATAACTGCCATCTAATAATTGATCAAGCACACCAATTGTACCCCAGATTCCAACATTTTCACATTTAGCTGCCTTTCGTAAAGCACCATCACCAGTTAGTAAAATGATTTTACGAACCTTTGCTATTGCCAATGCAATACGGTCATATATAGATAAGTTTGGATAGCGTGGTCCAAATTCCTCTGCTAGATCAAACTCTTCTAATGTTAGTTCTACACTAATAAGACCACAACGTAACAATTCACCACGTAAATGAACTGGGGATAACAGTTCATCATTTATAGCATCAGAGTTCATGATGTAAGTATATGGTAGTCGAAATGGCAGCTCAATACGATCAATAGCAGAAAAATCAATCCATACACTTGTATCACTGCTTATATATTCCATTATAAGACCTCAATGAAATAGCAGTGAGATACTACTTCATCATAAGTCGTTCTAAGCAGTTCAGCTCCTCGTTGTATACTAATTTCATTTTCATTAACAGCACGATACACTAATTGCTCGAATAATATGGGGCTTTCCTTTTTTATGCGAACTGGTTCATTCTTTCTCCATCCTGCCGAAGACGCAGCAATATAAAAGTCTCTTGCAGTGCTGGTGGTTATGATACCAGATAATTGCGCACGCTTAACAAGCATATACATAGAGATCCCATATTCTTGTGCTACTAATAACATATCTTTTGATACTGCAGTCCTACGAATGCCAAGCTCTCTAATGGCATCAGTCTTCGGCAACAAGAAAGCACCGCCTATAGCAGTTGCAACTTCTTCAATTCTGCTATCTTCTATAATATCTGGCCATTCAAACATCAAGTGAGAAAGCTCGTGTATAATGGTGGATCTGTTTCTTTCTGGGCTCATATTATTATTTACCACAATATATGGACGGTCATTTACAAAACCATTCATACCAGAAAATTTATCATTATCGATATCGCAGAAGTAAACTAATATTCCCTTGTTCTCCAAAATCTCAGTTAAGTTATCTATTGGCCCATCAATAGCCAAATTTAAATGTTTCCTCAACAATTGCGCATCAGACTCACTATCGTTGGAAAGTTTAAGTACAGTGGTTGCAGGAGCATCTGGTAAAACCTCTCCACCTAATATTTCGACAATGGTCATAAAGCGGTTGAAATACTCTTCTACGGACTCTCTAACATAATCCTGCTGAGAAACAGAAAGCTTAGAGTTCTTTCTAAACTCTCCATGGTAAAACACCAAGTTCTGATTACGAACAGCCAAAAAATCCGACACACGGACTCCTAGCGCTTTTGCCATTTGTTTAATAACTTCCATATCTGGCTTTCGTTTTCCACTTTCATAATTGGAAACAGCCATTGAAGTCATATCAATTTGCTCAGCCAGTTCCTTCATAGTCATTTTGTTCTTCAAACGGTAGTATTTAAGGTTTTTGCTGAACATACTTATCACCTCCTTATGTTTATATTATACTACAAAATAGATAAAAGTAAACACTAGTGAGGAAATTTCTTTTTGTTTGCGCTCTAATCACTTAAAATCTTCTGGTAAAATTTATAGTAGCAAAATCATTAGCAGAATCCAATCTTCTCACTTTATATGTAGTGAATTCTTCTTCGGCTTTATAGATAGATATCTCTAGTGATTTATCGCCTTTAGGGATGAATTGATTTTTTACATTAATATAAAATGACAAATCAAGCTCTTTAACTCCCTTGTCATCCACTTCCTTAAAATCAAGCAGCATGCTATGATTTTGTAAGGTCACACCAGTAAATCTTTTATAGAGAGCTTGCGTTGATCCCATAGCATTATCTCTCGCTGGTAAAATATCAAAGTACTTGCTGTATTGTAAAAAATATTCTGCCCAGTGATCTACTAGCTCCATATTTTTAGCAGGATCTTGGCTAAGAAAATTCGGCCAGTGCATACCGTAATAGCTCTTTTTTATTATATTTGGTGTATCTGCACCAACAACATCCCAAGGCGTTAAGTCTGATGTCCTGTCAACAGTTATAATTCCATTTTCAACACCTACATCAACAGGCTTCTCAGCTGTGGTGTACTGCATGCTTTTAAAAGGAGTTGAAACAAACTTTATGCCATATTCAGCCAGAATAACTGATAACTTATCATCATCTGGAGAAAATGTATAGTTAAAACAAGGCGGAATAAAGCTTTTTATATGAGTGGGAAATTCGTTTTGATGCAAAATTTCAAAGTATGCATCCAAATGCTCTCTTGTAATATCAGGTGGCGTCATCCTATGAACACCAGTATCATCTACATTAGCTTGAAAGAACTCTGCTCTTTCCATAATCCCATCATCATTCCAATACATGTGAACTAATCCATGTAGCGCAAGCTCCATATAATCTTGCCCAGAATTTATTATGTCTCTAACCTTATCAATAGAAG
>JAAZEK010000098.1 GCA_012512335.1 Clostridiales bacterium
TAGTTGCTCCACGATTTGCAGCACTTATTAGTTGACTTGCTGCAATTTCCGAACCGGAAGTTTCAATAGCCAAATCAAAACCCCGTCCCTCTGTCAAATTCAAAATAGATTGGACGGCATCTTCTGAGGAGCTGTTAATAGTTCTCTTGCTCCTAAAGATCTTGCTTTTTGTAATCGCCGTTCAAAAAGGTCAGTTACCAAAACATCTTGGACACCATAGGCCCTTAGTGCGAGCAAGCTTGTTAAGCCTATACATCCTGTACCAGTGACAACAGCTGTTTGACCTACAGAACCGGCCCCTTGCAGAACAGCATGTAACCCAACAGAAAGCGGTTCTATAAGAGCCCCTTCCAGCGAGGACACTTCATTGGGCAATTTAAAACATAAGTCAGCAGGATGAGTAACATACTCCTGAATGACACCGTCTACTGGCGGGGTAGCAAAGAAAATTACATCACGACAGAGATTGTAGTGCCCTGACTTACAAAACTCACAGACTCCGCAGGTTATTTGTGGTTCGATTGCAACTCTATCACCCTTTTTCAACTGACTGTCTTCAGAGTTTACCTCTATCACAGTTCCACTAACTTCATGTCCTAAAACAAAAGGATACTGAACGACATCTTTGCCTATTCTACCTGAAGTAAAATAATGCAAATCAGAACCGCAAATCCCAACATAATCAACCTTGATCAATGCTTCTCCCTGACGAGGTTTTGGAATATTTCTCTCCAACATGCTTATTTTATTTAGTGCCGTCATAGCAGCAACTTTCATTTTAGTATTTTTCATAAATACACTCCATGCTTAGTTCAGTATGAATCGCAATTTATAACCTTTTATAACCTAGATGGTTCTGGGATACTACTAATACCACCAAATCTTGTTGTAGAAATGGCAGCAAATTTATTTGACAGACTAATTACCTCTCGCCACATTTCATCTGACCAAGTAGCGACAGCTTGGGAAATTGATTTTTCTCTAATTAAGATCTGAGACAGTACGCTTCCTGTGAAGATATCGCCTGCCCCGGTCGTATCGACAGTATTATCCAGCAAATGTGCAGATACATGACCATTGGCTTGATTTGACCAGTAATAACTTCCATTTGCTCCATCGGTAATTAAAACCAGCTTCACATTGAAATTTTGAATTAATTTCTGCTGGCAGCTAATGACATCATTAGAGTTGAAAGCAAAGAGAAGTTCATCTTTGCATACCTTGATGCTGTCGGATTGAGAAAAACCCCATAGGATAGCTTTCCTTGCACTTTCTTTATCACGCCAAAGCGGTGCACGGTAGTTCGGATCAAAATTGATCCACACGCCTGCTTCTTGCGCTACAGCTACAGCTCTATTGGTTGAGGTTTTAGCGGGCTCATCTGTTAAAGAGAGAGTTCCAAAGTGAAAACAACGCGTCTCTTTTATTAGATGCTCTTGCTTAACGCTTAGGTGGAGTCTCGTATCTGCTCCCGGTTTTCGGCTAAAATCGAAATCCCTATCACCTTGTTCATCCAAGATGACAAAAGCTAAAGTTGTAAAGACCTCATCAATTACTGAGATATGCTCGGTGTTGACCCCAGCCTGGCTTAGTGTTTTGCTCAGCAGTTTTCCAAAGTAATCGTTTCCAACAGCACCTATGAGCGAGGTACTAAGTCCAAACTTTGCTGCTGTAGCCACCAAATTGCTGGGAGCTCCACCAGGTAAGGCTTGTAAAGAAGGCCAGTCGCCAAATTCTGTAGACTGCTTTGCCATTGGCGCAAAATCTACAAGTAATTCTCCTAAAGCTACAATGTCTGTTTTGTGCATTATTGTCTCCGCTACATCATTATTTGGTGGAGCCTAAAA
>JAAZEK010000099.1 GCA_012512335.1 Clostridiales bacterium
CCCAATAAGGGATAACTGCTTCGAACATTATATGATTGGTGTATAACCCTCTAGTAAAGTTATTAGAACGCTTTTTAAAAAGCTCATGCATGGTTGCATTGGAATCCAATCCATAATTAGTATAAAAATCTTCTGGAGCGAATTCAATGTTTTCATTTTGCAGTATAAAGTCTCCAAGCGAGTAGAATATGGGCCTTTGTTTATAAATCTCAATTGGTCTTAATAGATGAGGGCCATGTCCTACTACTGCATGAGCGCCTTTATCAATGCATCTATGTGAAAACTCACGTAGGAAATCGTCTGGTGTAGCTTTATCTGTTCCCTGAATTTCATGAGAGTGAACAGAGATGATAATATAATCTGCCTGAAGCTGAGCTTCGTAGATTGCCTTTTCTACTCTTGCCATATCTGTTTCATTTACGTTGCTTATACGTTTTGTCTCTTCTCCTAGTACAAAGCGTATATCTTTAAAATCAAAACAACCTTCTGGAAGCTCGGGGAGATAACCTTCAGCTCGAACAATATCATTATATCCATTGATATTTGTCTCTTTTGCTAGTTTCTTTAGTGCTTCCATTTGTTCTGCTGTTACTTGATATTTCTCACTATATCTTAATCCGTTTACTCCAGGTCTTCCCATTATCCTGCGTGATTGTTCGCCAGCCATGGCAGGTGGTTTGAAAGTAGATACTACGCTAATTAGGGCAATTCTACCAGAAAGAGTGTCCAAATAAGCAGGAGCAGCAGCTTCTCCCAGGTTCCGTCCGACCCCTGCATTTACAAATCCATATTCATTCACCGAATTCAACGTTTTCAACAATCCATCATAGGAGTAATCCATCGTATGATTGTTGGCAAATGACAGGGTATTGAATCCAAATTCCTTCATATCATCCAGTACTTCTGGGTAAGTCCAAAGCCAGGATCCACCACTGAACTGGGAAGCAAAGCATTCACCTCTATGAAGTGTCGTCTCGAGGTTAACAAATCGCATGTCACCTCTGTTAATAAATTCGGCAACTTTCTTAAATCCATCATATACACCAGGAAGTCTACGTTGTACCAGAGCATCACCAGCAGCTGTAAATTTCATTGTTTTCATCAATAACATACTCCTTTACTTATCTATATACTTGCACTTATCCACTATAATAGGTTTAAATAATCAATTTCAGACTTCGATAGCTCTAAATTAACCCCTTCAACTAAATCTAATAATTGTGCTTTTTTGCTGAAAGCAGTTATTGGAATTGTGACAAATGCCTGTGAACGCAAATAAGCCATTGCTATGGCTGTAGCGCTCACATTTTTGTCCCTGGCTAGTTTTTTCGCTCTATCTGCAATTTGTAGGTTAATCTCCAAACCATATGCATTCTTTAGTTTATCTACATTAGCACCTGTTGCAAGATAAGTCAGGTATCCATTTGCCAAGCCTTTGTAAGGGATAGCTGTTAATTGTTTGTCTTTACAATAATTCCACTTATCTATATCCATATCTAACATTGTAGGGTCAGAATTTGGATTATATTTTGCTAAGGACCATCTATCAGATAATGCTACAAATCCTAACCTGCCACATTTTTCTGCATACTCATTTGCTAGCTTTATTCTTCCTAAGGTCCAATTAGAGCATCCCAAATATCTTAAATTGCCATTATCCACATGAGCGAATAATGTATCCATAATTTCTTCCACAGCTCTGTTTTCATCATCTCTATGTAGCAGATATAAATCTATGGTATCGAGGCCTAAATTTCGCAAGCTTTGCTCAATCTGTAAATCAAGCTCCTCTTTAGACAATTGTGCCCGAAGTGTTCCAGCTGCGAAGGTGCCACCTTTAGTCGCTACAACAATTTTGTTATTTAAATCGTATTTTTTCAACCAACGACCAATGGTCTTTTCACTTGCACTCCTCTCCGCATTCTTTATCCAATCTGCATAAGAAATTGCAGTATCTAGAAATGTACCCCCGTGTTCATAGAATAAATTTAGCAACTCAAAACTATCCTCTTGACTGGTTACGCTTCCCAAGTCAGCTGTGCCCATACACATTCTGCTTACTTGTAAGTCGGTATGGCTAATATAAATTTTCTCCATATACTCTCCTACTCTTTGCCTGAAAATAATAAATTTTATGTAACGAGCCTTTGCGGGAACGATTAACATCCTTAGCGAATATCAGCAGAAAATTCGTTAATCAACTTCCACTGTTTGAACGCAGTGAGTTTGGAAGGTGTAGAATTTTTTGCTGAGATGAGCTATAGAATGATTCGTGGACGCAAGAGCGAGTGGAATATATTTATTATTTTCACGCTTAATATCTACGCAAGTCATCAATGTCAAAATACCTTAGCATTCCTGGAATAACTATTGATCTTATATTGTGGAGGTTGTAATACTTTCTTTCTGCAATATTTCTTACACTTTCTAATGGCTCATATTCCTCTACAAATTGAATTCTTTCATCAATTAGCTTGGCCATCAGTGCATAAAGATTGTACTTGCCTTTAGTCATAATTCCAAACTCCGCCTGCCCATCTGTAATTTCTTCCAGTGCATCTAGTGCGCGACATATCCCTCTTGCTCTCATCGCCACAATATTATCGCCATTTACCATCATATTGTTTGCAAAGTTTACGAATTTCGTAAAGAAATAATCTGGTTCACTTTCATTATAATAAGCGTTATTAAGAGAACCAGTTCCAACAAGATCGATCACAAAGACAGCGTAGCCGTCCTCACAATACTCCATAATTTTATCCAAATTACAGTGAAGCATGGAGACTCCACCTTCCCAAGCCGCAATTATTATCCTTTTAGGATTAGTGCCAGGAGTATTGAGTAATGCTCCAAAACTAAGTAGTCCTTCCTGCTGAAACCACGTAAAAAGTTCCATTTCAAGATTTAAAACATTAGTTTTGTTGTATGGTCGTTTAATATATAAAGGATATTGTTCATAATTATTAAGCTGTTGGCTAATAAACTTTTTAGCCTTCTTCTGCTGTTCATCATTTGACAATTTAGCTTTGAAAAGATCATTCTCTTTAAGTTCATCCTTTACAAAATCATGGATAATTCTTGAATTTAGGGACTGAACAACATTCCCAGTCTCTGTTGCAAAAAGCTCATTAGGATCGCTTATTGTTATGCTTTCCATAAATTGACGAGGGCTCCCCTTTAAAACTCGAGAAAAGAAATCCGCTGCCGCATTGGCTAGGTTCCATGTATATGCATGTAAGGATTGATCTGTAGCTATTTCCAGAGCATCGCCCTTATTAAATATGTCCCACAAAGGCTTTGCCTTGGCCATAGTTCTGTCTGTGCCCTCCAAGGGGAAAAAGTCAGAATCATCCGTTAACAGCATAACAGGTTTCGGTGCCATACAGGCTAGAATATCAGCATGATCAAAGCCATCAGATACCA
>JAAZEK010000100.1 GCA_012512335.1 Clostridiales bacterium
AGCTTATCATACTCGAGCCTGGACAAAAATATGGAGAGATCGATACCGAACGGTTTACCCGGGAGATTTTTGATAAGGCAGGCACTACTTTTCGTATCTACCGCAATACATTATTTATCGTGGCCTTGGATGCAGGAGCTTATACTGGTTTAGAAAGGCAACTCAGGCGCTTTCTGGCCCTGCAGGATATCTCGGGTGATGTGAATATTTCTTTAACAGCTAGCGCCCGGGAGGAACTCGGGACTAAGCTTGAAGAAGCTAAAAAAGACCTTCCTTACATAATTATTGCTGCTTACCGCCACGTGGGCTGGCGCAGCAACGGCGACGTTATTTGGCGGGATATGGGGATCCCTACCTTGGGGCAAAAGCCTTCATTAAGTGAGCGGGTATGGCAGTATCTAAAAGACGAGGAGCGGATTCTGTCTTCTATGACACCCAAATTAATCCTGGATCGGGCTTTTGGTAGGGACGAAACAGAAAAAACTCTCCAGGAAGTTTATGATATCTTCCTTAAAACCCCTGGCCTGCCTTGCCTGGAAAGTGATAAGATTCTGATGGAGACGGTCAGACATGGCGTAAGGACTGGTCTACTGGGGGCACGCCTGGGTTCTACCCTTTATTTTGGCGAAACCCCGCCGGATTTGTCTTTAGATACTGTCATAGTACTACCTGAAAAGGCAGAGGAAGAAAGGAAGGGCTGCACTGGGATTTCTATTGGCATTAGTGGTAGTCCCGCTGAGAGTTATACTGGTGGAGGCAGCGGTAATGAGACTGTGATGATAAAAGAAAACAGGACGAGCGATTCAGGCCAAATTGGGAGACAGATTGTTTTAGGTGATGGGGATGGTTTTCACCAAGCAACATCAGCTAAAGTCAAGCGAGTATCTATTAAAGCTACCGTACCTTGGGATAAACTATCGCAGGTTGTTACCGGTGTTATCCGACCTTTAAAAGCATGCGGTTCTGACCCTGAGATTATTCTTGAAATCAAGGCCGCAACTGAAAATGGCTTTGATCGTACTACTCTAGACAGCAAAGTGAAGGAAACACTACAGCAACTAGGCTCAAACATAGTAGAATGGGAAGAAGACTAAAAACAAATGACAAGGAGAATGAAATCGTTATCCCCAAGATCAAAGAAGCAAGACAAAGAGTTATTCAGGAGCGGGTTGAATACTATTCTTAGTTGACAGGGACAAAATACAAGTCAGTAAAAATTACAGATGCGAAAAGACTGTGGAGCTCATGTGGTCCCAAAGGCTCATTAAATTTTACATGTAGACTGGTTATGGCTTCTTTGCGTGTGATTGATTATGTTGTGGTGCATGAGCTAGTGCATATAGAATTTAGAATTTGCTGATCACTCTAATGAATTTTGGGTAAGAGTATTATGCCTGACTTTGAAAAGCAGCGTAAATGGCTGGAAGAGAACCAGAAGCTGTTGGATTTAATGTAATATGCCCGACTAATAACCATAAAAGAAAACATGTTGCGAGACTGATAATACGGCGGACTTTGAATAAATACGGTTACCCACTGGACAAGCAACAGCAGGCCGCAGAAACCGTCATGAAACAGGTAGAAAATTTGGTGGTTATATGGGCGGTCAGCTAAATAGAGCAGATAATATTTTGTTATCTGGTTGGGATGATAAAAACAATACGGAGAAAACCGCCATGAGAGGAGGCTGAAAATGTCCAATCAAATATCTAAACAAGACTTATTAAAAATAATTCTTGACGAAGTTGACAATTTTGATTTAGTCGAAGAAGATATAATTCATATGCTTATAAATGAAAAAGTTGCTCAGGATGTAACTGAATTACACCAGCAGAAGCTATCCTTCGGGGATAAAATGTCAGATAAGCTTGCTGAATTTGCCGGTAG
>JAAZEK010000101.1 GCA_012512335.1 Clostridiales bacterium
ATATATAGCTACAGATTATTTTGCTATGGATGAACTTAAGTTAAATGGAATGATGGATCTTGTCATGGACTGCAAACGATTCCAGACATTAACTTGCATTGAAGGACAGGGTTGTATCGATTATGGTGATGGAAAAGAGTATATATCAGCAGGGAGTTCTTGTTTGTTACCCGCATCCTTATGCAGAATAGTTCTCTCTGGAAAAGGGACTTTTATTAGATCCTGGATACCAGATAAAATACATATAATTCGATTATTAGAGGAACATGGTTATTCTAAATCTGATATGGCTGTTATTCCAAGCTTGAGTGAAATGCTATAGAAAAATGTTTTTAGTTATCTTACTGTGGTATAGTATTATAAAAGATAAATAGGGATAGATTTATCAGCCCTGTATATCTATTTAGGAGGAATTATGTCAGATTATTGGCACAGAAAAGATCCCATGGAAGGTGAATATCAACAACGATTTTTCGTAAATTTGGATAGACGTCGTCCTTACATAACCTATATATTGCTTGGTTTAAATATCTTAGCATACTTAATCATGACTTTAGCCGGGTATATATATCAATTAAACCAAGGTGAACAACTTATTCTATTTGGTGCAAAGGTTAACATCCTTATTGCCTATGGACAATACTGGAGATTGTTAACAGCTATGTTTCTACACATCGGAATCGTGCATCTTTTTTTTAACTCCTATGCCTTATATATCTATGGTCCAATTGTTGAAAGTCTATTTGGCAAAGCAAAATTCCTTGTGGTTTATATAGTGTCCGGATTGACTGGTAGCCTTTTAAGCTATATGTTCAGTTTGAGTATCTCAGCAGGTGCTTCAGGTGCAATATTTGGTTTGATGGGGTCTCTGCTTTACTTACGACAAAGGAACAGAGACATTTTCCAACGAGTATTTGGCTCTAGATTGTTTGTTATCATAGGCTTCAACCTCTTTTATGGTTTTACTAGTACTGGAATTGACAATTGGGGGCATATTGGTGGCCTTGTAGGAGGATATTTGGTCGCTAACGCAATTGGTTTATATAAGGAGCCTATCTTACAATTTAAAAAAGTTATTATCTGGATTTTGTTATTTCTTTTATTCGTCTTTGGTATACGATATGGTGAGGGTAAGTACATGGTGGAAACAAAACCTCGTCCTAGTATTCCTACACAAGGCGAATCAATAAAAACAGGAAATAGTTATAAGATAAATTATACTTACAACAGATAGGAGAGGATAGAACATGGACCAAGTTTCCATAATGAAATGCGATGATTATGAACCGGAACAGGTATACAAAGCTCTTACTACGAGTTTGAGTCTTTTAGGTGATTCTAGCCAATTCATCAGACCGGGTATGAGGGTGCTACTAAAATGTAACTTGCTTATGCGTAAGAAGCCTGAAGAGGCAGCTACGACGCATCCAGAGATTGTTGCTGCAGTCGCAAGATGGGTAAAGACCGCAGGTGGGATACCTGTTATAGCAGATAGTCCAGGTGGTCTTTATACAGAACGTGCTCTACGAGGCGTCTACCGTGCTTGTGGCATGGAATTTGTTGCTACTAGAGACGACATCGAGCTAAATTATAATGTAGAAGAGGTGGAGGTTTCCCATCACGAAGGCAAAACAATAAAAAGCCATACCGTAACCAAGGTGGTAGAGGAAGCTGATGCTATTATAAACATTGCTAAACTTAAAACCCATGGTATGACACTTTATACTGGGGCGGTAAAAAACCTGTTTGGCGTAATTCCAGGCACTACTAAGGCTGAATATCACCTACGAATGAAAAAATTAGAGGATTTTTCTGATATGTTGGTAGATATTAGTAGCTATGTAAAACCAAACCTGTCCATAATGGATGCAGTAGTTGGGATGGAGGGGCAGGGGCCTTCTGCTGGTGAACCAAGGAAAATCGGTGCGATTTTAGCTAGCGCAAGTCCTTACGCATTGGATGTTGTTTCTGCTTCTTTGGTAGGAATTCCACTGGATAGAATATGCACTATTCAAAGAGCAAATGAGCGTGGATTGTGCAGTGACCTTAATAATGTAGAGCTCTTAGGTGATTGTCTTGAGGAACTAAAAATACATGATTTCAAAATTCCATTCCATAAGAAGGTAGGATTTATCGAGCAGTATTTTGGCGGAGACAGCACCATATCACAATTCATAAACAATAAATTTGGGCCCAGACCAGTATTTCATTATGAAGGCTGTATCGGCTGCCGCGATTGTGAAAGAAACTGCCCACCTAAAGCCATTACCATGGTAGAAGGGAAGCCCGTAGTGGACATGAAGGAATGCATCCGATGCTACTGCTGTCAAGAGCTTTGTCCACAGGAGACTATTGAAATTAAGCGTAGTTGGCTTTTTCAGACCTTCAAGTAAAAAATCCAGTTCATAACAGAATCATTTGCGATTAAATCCAATACTGGCAAGGAAACGGTCGAAACCTTCACGTCCTTTGGCAGTAGTTTTATATACACCAGCATCAGCTAACACACGCTGACATTTAATTCCTACTTCATCTTTCAATATAAATTTAGCTTGTTCTTCATTCAAGTTGTTTCCATATTTTTGTATTAGTTTATTTATCCATATTTTGTGATGGTGAAGAGTGTGGGATGATTTACTTAGAGCATCAGCTTGTTCTGGTGCCTTCCCAGTTAAATAGCTACTAAGACTCTTTAATTCATTTTCGAGGCGACCAGGCAGGATAAACAAGCCCATTACTTCTATGAGCCCAATATTTTCCTTTTTTATATGATGAAGATCATCATGGGGATGGAAAATTCCCAAGGGATGTTCTTTACTAGTCCGATTGTTACGAAGTACAAGATCCAATTCGTATCGACCATCTTGTTTTTTGCGAGCTATAGGAGTAATCGTATTATGAGGAATCTGATTACCAGCTTTCCCTGTGGTATAGGCTAGGATTTCATGTTCAGAATCTGAATATTCTCTCCATTTGGTAAGAATCGAAAATGCCAGGTCCCCAAGTTTAACCGAGTTATCCGAACAAATACGAAGTACTGACATGGGCCAATTAACCACAGCTGCCTCCAGTTCAGCGTCAACATCATTTCTCAAGCTATATTCTATACCCGATTTTTCCATAGGAAATACATAACGACCACCTTGAAAATGATCATGGTTTAATATTGAGCCACCAACAATAGGAAGGTCTGCATTAGAACCGATAAAATAATGTGGGAATTGATCCACGAAGTCAAATAATCGGTGGAAGGTATCCCTAGTTATCTTCATAGGCACATGCTCTTCCTTGAGAACAATACAATGCTCGTTATAATATACATATGGTGAATATTGGAGATGCCAAGTTTCTCCATGCAAGCTAAGAGCTATAGTTCTATGAGTTTGTCTTGCTGGAAAGTTAACACGGCCAGCATAACCTACATTTTCGGAACAAAGCATGCACTTGGGATAGCCTGATTGTGGAGCATTTTTAAGAGCAGCAATTTCTTTAGGATCTTTTTCTGGCTTAGTTAGATTAATAGTAATTTCCAATTCACCAAAAGGGCTGGGGCTTTTCCACATTAAATTTTTCTGGATCCTATCCATTCTTATATAATTTGATTTCTGGCAGAGATGATAAAAATCATCGGTAGCCCATTGTATTCCTTCAAGCTCCTTATTTGCATAAAATTTATCTCTTATCTCAGAGGGCTTAGATAAAAACACTCCCATGATGCGAGTATCTAGTAAGTCGCGATGCGTTAGAGTGTTCTCTTCAAGAATTTCCTTCTCAAAGCAGTAATCAAGTATGTTCTCCAAAATAGGAGCAGCTGATTCTGGTATAGGCTTTTCTATATCAAAATTACCAGGTTCAAATGAAGGTTCATCCACCTGTAATAAATCCATTAGCTGATTCCTTGTCCATATAACATCATCTGCTTTTAATATTTTATGATGTATAGCGTATTGAAGCAATTCTTCAATAAGTACTGCACCTTGGTGTTTGGCTGTTTCCATATTTAATGCCCCTTTCTTTCATTTAACCATTATAGTAGTAACGAAAAGACAAATCAATGGTAAATCTGCTGGTATTGAATTACCAAACTCTAAAAGGTATAATAAACACATGATAAACAGATTTTACAAGCGGGAGGATATAATATGCATAGAGATTGGGGTCCAATACTTGAAGGTAGCAAAACACGAGATGTCTTTGCTCGGCTATATGGTAGGAACGAAGAAATCATTAGCAAACAAATTATTAGATATAATGAGCTAATTAATAGCTTTAAGTCTATATTTCCAGATGATGAAAATGAAATCCAACTTTTCAGTACCTCTGGCCGTACAGAAATAGGAGGCAACCATACAGACCACAATGCTGGTCATGTGTTAGCGGCTGCTGTACATTTTGATACCATTGCAGCAGTAACCGAAACCAACGACAATGAAATTGTAGTATACTCCAAAGGGTATCTGGATGTTTTTCGAGTAGATTTAGCTACGCTAGATCCAATTGAAGATGAATCAGAAACAACCACAGCATTAATTCGAGGTATAGCCGCACGCTTCAAGCAACTAGGACATGCCATCGGCGGCTTTCATGCTTATATAAATAGCTCCGTTGCAAGGGGGTCTGGTCTAAGCTCCTCTGCTTCCATTGAAGTTTTACTGGCAACCATACTAAATGCCTTGTATAATAACAATTCACTAGAACCAGCATTGCTTGCACGGATTGGTCAATATGCAGAAAATGTTTACTTCGATAAACCCAGTGGCTTAATGGATCAAATGGCCTGCGCCCTTGGTGGATTTATCACCATTGATTTTAAAGATAGCGAAAAAGCAGTTTACCAAAAGGTTAATTTTGATATGGCAGCCTATGGATATCATATTTTAGTAGTGGATACAGGGGGCAACCATGCTGACCTAACACAGGATTATGCCGATGTTCCTAATGAAATGAAGCTAGTGGCTCAGACGCTTGGCAAGCAAGTGTTAAGAGAATTAACGCTAGATGATGTGCTGCAAAATATAGCTTTACTCAGAGAAAAAGCAGGAGACCGGGCAATTTTGCGAGCTATACATTTTTTCAATGATGACCAGAGAGTGGTTGACCAAGCAAAGGCATTGGCAGAAAATCGCTTTACTGACTTTTTAAAGCTAGTTCAAGAATCGGGTAGCAGCTCTTGGCGATTTTTACAAAACTGTTATTCTAATCAAAACCCACATGAGCAAGGTGTTACTTTAGCTTTAGCTGTAACAGAAACATTTATGAAAAAGGTTCAAGCTGGAGCTTGCAGAGTACACGGTGGAGGTTTTGCAGGAACCATACAGGTGTTTATGTCTGATGAACACATAAAAGACTATGTAGCATTGATGGAAGGGATATTCGGAAATGGCACTGTAGCAATCCTCAATATTCGTCCAGAAGGTACATTGCATCTAAATAGACTCTTGGATGTTCATAGCTAGTCAAATAAAATAAAAAATATATTCCACTCACTGTTGCGCTCACGAAACAATCTAGAGCTCATCTCAGCTGAAAATCCTACAACTTCCAAACTCACTGCGTTCAAACAGTGAAAGTTGCTTAACGTATTTTCTGCTGATATTCGCTAAGATTGATAGTCGCTCCCGCAAAGGTTCGTTACATATTATTTTTTATTTTCAAGCTATGAATAATCACGTTTCCATAGCAAGGGGGGATTAGATGAATTAATATATCTATAATCGAAAAAGTGTAATATAATGATAATAAGGTCATTTTGTTTATATTCGCAATTATTATTTTATTTTATTTTTTACAAATTGACCCTGATTATATTCAGGAGGTATCATCATGAACCGTGTAAAAGTTATAACAGACAGTACGGCAGATTTGTCTCCAGAGTTACAGAGTAAGTTTGGTATAGAGGTAATTCCTCTGTATGTTCTCTTTGGAGACAAGAGCTATTTGGACGGAGTCGAGATAACGACAGAAGAGCTTTATCAGAAAGTAGAAAAAAATAAATCCCTACCCAAAACCTCAGCACCTTCCTTTGGAGACTTTTATGAAGTGTTTTCTCGATGGACTCAGGAAGGCTATGATGTTCTATGCATAACTATTTCATCCCAGTTGTCAGGGACCCACCAAACAGCTCGTTTGGTAGCAGATGAATTCGGCAAAGGTCGTGTATGGATTGTGGATTCTCAGAATCTCTCAACAGGAATTGGTATTTTAGCTTTGAAAGCCGCTGAGCTGGCCCAGGAAGGAAAGGGAGTCGAAGAGATTTATCAGGCAATCACAGATGCTATCCCCAAAGCAAAGGTTTCCTTTATAATTGACACCTTAAAATATTTACATATGGGTGGGCGCTGCAATTCTGTGCAGCTACTTGCTAGTAATGCATTAAAAATTAGGCCGCAGATTATAGTTAAGGATGGATCTATGGTGGTAGGCGCTAAATATCGTGGAAAGCGTCCTTATTGTCTGAAGGAGTTTTGCAATGATGTTGTTGGGGACGGTTCTCAAATTAACAAGAAAAGGGCATTTGTTACTCATTCTTTATGTACAGAAGAGGAGCAGGGAAATTACAAACAGCGCTTAGAAGCCCTTGGAGTAGAAGAGATATATGTCAATCAGGCTGGAACTGTAATATCAAGCCATTGTGGTCAGGGGACCATTGGAATTATATATCTTGAAGATTAATTAGAATAATCAAAAACTGATAAATCAAGTTTTTATAGGTTTATCAACTAAGTAAATGATGATGACGACAGTGTATGAATACTTGAATATCATCTAGTAAAAACTAAAGAGAATTGGAATAAAGAAAGCTGGATTAATAATATGTCTTTAAATGTTGTTTTAGTAGAACCAGAGATTCCTCAGAACACTGGAAATATTGCAAGGACCTGCGCAGCTACAGGCGTTAGCCTTCATCTAATAAAGCCATTGGGCTTTTCCTTAGATGATAAATATTTAAAAAGAGAAGGATTGGATTACTGGCACCTACTGGACATTCAATATCACGAGTCACTGAGTGAATTTTTCATGGCGTTTCCAGATGGAGATTTCTATTTTTGCACCACTAAGGCCAAGCAAAGCTACACTCAGGTATCCTATACGGGAGACAGCTTTCTTTTCTTTGGAAAGGAAACTGCAGGCTTGCATCAGAGTCTACTGGTTAAATATACTGACAGGGCCATCCGCATTCCTATGAAGGCGGAGGCCCGTTCTCTTAACTTATCTAATTCTGTAGCTATTGTATTATTTGAAGCTTTACGGCAATTGGATTTTCCCCAGCTATTGAACTTTCAGCCATAATATAGTAAAATTGTTGAGGATATTGCCCTTTATGGGGCTGACTATACTTTCATAAAAGATACTACAGCCATTCACAAATTGAATTTCTCGTTAGATGAATGACCGTAAATATATTTATAAGGAGTGTAAACTATGAATAAAAAAACTTTGGAAGACTTTCAAGTGTCTGGCCAAAAAGTATTGGTTCGCGTTGATTTCAACGTGCCTCTGAACAAGGAAAGGCAAATAACCGATGATAATCGAATTCTAGGTGCTCTGCCTACAATCCAGTATTTGTTGAAACAAAATGCTAAGGTAATTCTTATGTCCCATTTGGGGCGCCCCAGTGGAGCCGGTTTTGAAGCCGATTTCAGTATGGCTCCTGTTGCAAAGCGACTTGGAGAATTGCTCAATTTAGAGGTTAAATTAGCTAATGATGTCATCGGAGATCATGCCAAATCCCTGGTAGAGGGTATTCAGGAAGGCGAGGTAGTTCTTCTGGAAAACCTTCGTTTCCACAAAGCTGAAACGAAAAATGACCCCGAGTTTGCCAAAGCTCTTGCTTCTTTTGGTGATTTATACATAAACGATGCTTTTGGAACAGCTCATAGAGCACATGCGTCAACAGAAGGCGTTGCTCATTACCTTCCAGCCGCTGCAGGTTACTTGATGCAGAAGGAACTGGACATTCTTGGCGGAGCATTGGACAACCCCGCTCATCCCTTTGTTGCCATTTTAGGAGGTGCTAAGGTTTCCGATAAAATTGGTGTAATTCAAAACCTTATAGATAAGGTTGACACATTGATTATTGGTGGAGGCATGGCATATACTTTCTTTAAAGCCAAAGGTTATGAAATTGGTAAATCCCTTTTAGAAGAGGATAAGGTGGAGTTGGCTTTTGAGCTTATGGAGCAGGCTAAGGCTAAAGGCGTTAATATGCTGTTGCCAGTTGATACAGTTGTCGCGTCAGAATTTAAAGCCGATGCTGATCATAAGACAGTACATAGTAATGAAATGCCAGAAGACTGGATGGGAATGGATATTGGTCCTGAATCCATGAAAGAGTTCAAGGATGCTATAGTTAATGCAAAGTTAGTTGTATGGAATGGTCCTATGGGCGTTTTTGAAATGCCTGAATTTGCAAAAGGAACTGAAGCAATTGCTGATTACATGAGCCAATGTCAGGGTATAACAATTATAGGTGGTGGCGATTCTGCAGCTGCAGTGAGTCAGTTGGGTTACGCTGATAAGATGACTCATATTTCTACTGGTGGTGGCGCTTCCTTGGAATTCCTAGAAGGTATTGAGTTGCCAGGCGTAGCTGCGTTGAATGATAAAGATTAAACAGAAGGAGATAGAAGATGAGAAGACCAATAATAGCAGGAAACTGGAAAATGAATAAGACACCTGAGGAAGCAGCCGCAATGGTTAAGGAATTGGCTCCCCTGGTAAAAGATAGCGATGTAGAAGTTGTAATATGTGCTCCCTTTGTTGCTTTGCAGGCAGTTAAAGAAGCTGCTGCAGGTACCAATGTAAGGATAGGAGCTCAAAACATGCACTGGGAAGAGAGTGGCGCTTATACAGGAGAAGTTTCTCCTACTATGTTAAATGCCATAGGTATGGAATATGTAATAATCGGCCATTCCGAAAGAAGGGAATACTTTGCTGAAACCGATGAAACCGTTAATAAGAAGGTACATTCCGCTTTTGCTCACAATCTAATTCCTATCGTTTGTGTTGGAGAGACATTGGAGCAAAGGGAAGAAGGGGTTACTCGTACCTTGGTAGAAGGGCAGACAAGAGCAGCTTTGAAGGATCTATCCGTAGAAAACGTAAAAGCCTGTGTTATTGCCTACGAGCCTATCTGGGCTATTGG
>JAAZEK010000102.1 GCA_012512335.1 Clostridiales bacterium
CACAGCGCAATCTGTCTTGAAACACAAGGCTTTCCTAACAGCATGAAGAAGACTTGGTTCCCCTCGCCTATTCTTCGAGCAGGAAACACTTACGAATCGCGCACACTATATCGTTTTTCTGTTCGCGATTAGAGTTCAGACAGTGAAATGAAATCTTCCTTAAGGCTTAAATAAAGTTGATGATATAGTGGATATATCTGCTGATAGCGATCATGGACAGCTTTTTTAGGTTTGCTGCTGGCCACAGGTACTACTGCTTCAGAACAAGCTTCCTTTAAGTCTTTATATGACCCTGTTGCAACTGCAGCTAGGAGGGCAACACCAAGAGTGCCACCAGTATTTGCCGCCAACTTGTGAACAGGAACACCATAAACATCTGCCAACATCTGTCTCCAAAAAGGACTTGCCCCTCCACCAGTAGCCCGCATATCGGACAAAGACAAATCAAGTTCACGCATAATGTTAACAGTATCAAGCTGTGAAAAAGATACCCCCTCCATAATTGCACGTATTAGATGCCCTTTATTATGACGAGCCGATAGTCCAAAAAATACTCCTCTTGCATTTGGATCTAGCCAAGGGGTACGTTCGCCCATGAGATAAGGGAGATATATTAAACGGTCAGAACCAGCTTCTACTGTCATGGCTATTTCGTCCATGTAAGCATAAGGATTCTTATTTTCTTTTTTGGCTAAATGGAGTAGATCCTGACAAAAATTATCTCGAAACCAAGATAGAGACAATCCAGCTGCTTGGGTTACTCCCATGACATGCCATGCATTCGGCACAGCTGCACACATAGTGTGGATTCTACCTTCTGGATCAATTTTTATACTATCAGTGTGTGCGAAAACAACACCTGAAGTACCTATTGTCGTAAAGGCTTTACCAGCTTCAATTACCCCTGTACCAATAGCAGCAGCAGCATTATCGCCTGCACCGCCAACTATTGGAGTACCTTCTTTAAGTCCAGTCAAAGTAGCAGCTGTACTTGAAATTTCTGAGGTTATCTCAATAGACTCATACACAGGAGGCAATAGATCATGATCCAGTTCTGTTAATTCCAGCATTTCATTGGACCAATTTCGCCTACCTACATCAAGTAATTGAGTTCCTGAGGCATCAGATACTTCTGTAGCAAAAACTCCAGATAGACGGAAGCGAATATAATCTTTAGGTAGCAACACCATGCGACATTTATCGAACAATTCAGGCTCGTATTGTTTCACCCACAGGAGTTTAGCCAAGGTGAATCCTGTTACAGGAGGATTTGCTGTCATCTCAATGATTTCAGTTCGACCTATTTTGCTCTCTAGCCAATCAACTTGTTCTTCAGTGCGTTGATCAGCCCAAATAATAGCAGGGCGAATCACGTTGTCATCTTCATCTAGCATAACTAGGCCATGCATTTGTCCTGACAAACCAAGTCCTTTAATCTCCTTAGGATTTACTCCTGACTGGGCAATGACTGCCGCTATCGTTTCAATAGTAGCTTTCCACCAGTCTTCAGGTATCTGCTCCGCCCAACCATTGTGAGGCTGGTATAAGGGATAAGAGGAGGAAGCCGTCGCTACGACTTCCCCACTCTCTAGATATAAATCTGTTTTGGTCGCACTTGTTCCGATATCAATACCAATTAGGTAAGCCATACTGAATCCTTTTTCTCTAGCTGAACATTATCTGGTTCAGTGTGCTTTCCAGATATTCCTGCCTTCCGCTGGAAGGAACAGGCTCTTCATTAGCGGCTGCATAATCTGCCAAATCTTCTAAGCTCACATTTCCAGCTTCAGTTTTTGCACCTAAATCTGCATCCCAACTCGAGTATCTTTCTTTTACGAATTCGTCCAAGAAACCATCTTCAATTATTTTTGCAGCTAGCCGTAAACCCAATGCAAAGGAATCCATTCCTGCAATATAAGCAAGGAAAATATCCTCTGGTGATGATGAACTTCTACGTGTTTTAGCATCGAAATTCAAGCCGCCATTAGTAAAGCCGCCTGCACGTATGATCTCCAAGACCGCTAATGTCGTATCATAAACATTTGTGGGGAACTGATCTGTATCCCAACCTAGAAGTAGGTCGCCTTGATTTGCATCCACTGAACCAAATGCTCCATTGATAGCAGCTACCCGTAGCTCATGTTGGAAACTGTGTCCAGCTAATGTAGCGTGATTAGCTTCAATGTTTAATTTGAAATCACCAAGCAAATCGTATTGTCGTAAAAAATTAAGAGAAGTTGCAGCATCAAAATCATATTGATGTTTCATCGGCTCTTTTGGTTTTGGTTCGATATAGAAATCCCCCGTAAAACCAATTTTTCTAGCGTAATCTACCACTAGTCTCATAAGAATTGCCATATGCTCAATTTCTCTACCCATATCGGTATTAAGCAAGGTTTCGTATCCTTCACGTCCGCCCCAGAAAACATATCCGGAACCACCGAGTTCTACGGTAATTTCTATTGCTTTTTTCAATTCAGCTGCAGCATATGCAAAGACATCAAATGATGGTGATGTCCCAGCACCGTTCATATATCTTGGGTTTGAAAATAGATTTGACGTACCCCAGAGCACTTTTTTGTTATGCTCCTTTTGCAAATCCTTCAAGACTAAGGTTATATTGTCCAGGCGCTTAAAAGATTCTGACAACGTCTCCCCTTCTGCTGCAATATCTACGTCATGAAAGCAGTAATAGTCAATATCGAGCTTATTCATGAGTTCAAATCCTGCTTCGGCCTTGGCAACAGTGTGAGCTTCAACATCTGTATAACCATAGTTCTTGTTGATGGTATCTCTACCAAACATATCGGTCCCGCCTGCAACTAAAGTGTGCCAATAACTCATTGAAAACTTTAGTTGTTCACGCATACTTTTGCCCAAAATTACTTCATCGGGATTGTAATACTTAAATGTAAATTTATCACGGTTTTTGGGACCAGCGTACTCAATGTTTGGAACATTCGGGAAATATTTTGACATAAAACCTCCTAAGTGATTAATCAATCTAATAATAAATTTCCTTTAGTTAGTACAACTAACATACTTGAAAAAACTATAGCAGAATGTTAAAATTTGGTCAACGTCAAACTGCGAAAAAGAGAGTGAAATTAGAATTTTGATGCTAAAACAAAACCAAGCTCAGTTGCGTGCCCATAACACCTCACTTGTTCTCGAGACTATTCTCAGGGATCAACCAATTTCGCGTGCTGATTTAGCAAGATCTACTTTATTAAATAAAGTTACAATCTCCGATATCGTTAAAGAACTGCTTGATAACAATTTGATTAAAGAGATCGGAATGGGAGAGTCCAGCGGTGGTAGGCGTCCAACAATGTTGAAGCAGAATGAAAAAGCCGGCTTTGCTTTAGCTGTTAATCTGGCCCCTGGGGAACTCACTATATTAGCTACTTGGCTCGACGGGTGCCCTATCGAGCGTGAGCTGTCAAAGACCTTTCCTTTAGATCGTGAGAAAACAATTCCCATGTTGATCGAGGCTGTCACGCAGATGCTGGATATGCTGCCAGCTCCTGTTGAACAGAGTCCAGCAGTAGGCAAACCAAGATTAATGAAAGTTGATGATAATCCAAAAGATTGTGTGCCGTTAGTAGGGATCGGTGTAGCTATACACGGAAATGTTTTTGAAGATAAAATTTTGTTCACTCCGCATTACGATCTTGCTAACTTAAATTTATGTGAGGACCTGAGAGAGCATTTTGGCGTTCCTGTCCATCTTGGGAATGAAGCTAATTTTAGTGCGTTAGGTGAACTTGGTGCGGGAACAGTGTCTGATCATAGCATCATTATCAGCATCCACAGTGGTATAGGTGCTGGCCTTATTCGTAATGGGCAGTTGGACGTGGGCAGCCATGGATATGCAGGCGAGGTTGGTCATACTATAGTTGTACCAGATGGTGTACCATGCCCTTGTGGAAATCAAGGTTGCGTGGAGCAATACGCTTCGAATTGGGCTATGCGCAATTTATACAGAAAATTAAGCAGAAATCCTAAAGCTACATTGCGTGATTTAATAATCGGATTTGAAGCAAATGAGCCGAGCGCTATAACTTGCACCATCCAGTTTATTCAATATTTGGCGATTCTGGTGAACAATCTGAGTCAAACACTTGATCCCGAGACCATCATTATTAATAGCCGTATGACTGCCGCTATCCCAGAGCTTATTCCTTCTATCATCTCAAATCAGATGTCTAAATTAGCTGTCCCGGCAATCATTGAAGCTTCTAAGCTAGGTGACCCTGCTATCCTCTATGGGGGGATATTTGAAGTTGTACGAGATTTTTACGGGACCAAACGAATTACTTTCCCTTACTTCAATGTCCAAAATCAAGCGAATACTCTTTCTATTAATCAAGATAATGAGATGATTGTGTAATTAGAGGTATAAGCGCCTCATAATATTTAAGTAAAAAGAGGGCATCTTAATCGATGCCCTCACTGACGTCAAATATTCACTACATTATCTATTGCGCAGCTACTTCCACTTCAGCTTTTGCACGGTCCGCAGCTGATCTGGACTCCGCTCTAATCATCAGAGCTACACTTGCAAGTAAGAGTATTCCTTGGATCAAAGCAACATTTTCCGAACCGACATTAGCGATAATTAACCCACTCTCCAGAATGCTTATCAGCAAGGCACCAACAAGAACCTTTGCTACGCTACTTTTACTACCGCCTTCGACTGGAACACCTCCGACATAAACAGCCATCATTAATCGCAGTTCATAGCCTTGTCCCATCTGTGAACTCAAACCTCCAATTTGCGCACTTGTTAAAGACGCAGCTAGTCCAACAAAGGCGCCTGCGATTAGGAATCCTATAACTTTAATCCATTTGGTTTTTAATCCAACATATGCTGCTGCAACCTCATTCTCGCCTAGAAATTTTGCCCCGTATCCTATTTTTGAGTAACTGAATAAATATATTGCAACAGCAGTAGCAATGAGAAGAATTATTATTCTTATTTCCAGTTTATTGAGTTCTAATGTTGATGGATGAAAACTAACTAACCTACCTCTCGTTAACATAACCTGAAAGGATTTTAGTGTGATCATCGTTGCGATGGTAACCATAATCGAAGGCACTTTAAAATGTGCAACCAAAACACCATTTAAAAACCCAACGGCAGCAGCAATTACTATAGTCAACAACATAAATGGTATGACACCTAAACTGCCAACTAGAGTTCCAGCTACAGCGGCTGAAAAAGCGAGATTTGCTCCGGTAGATATGTCAATCGATCCCTGAGCTACTACGAATAATAAACCAAATGCCCCTATGGTCAGGGGTATCATCTTACTAATAATGCTCCTAATGTTATAAGCATTAAAAAAAGCTTGTCCATTAACAATGGAAAATACAACAAATAAAACTAGTAGTAGAAGGAACGGAAAAATTATCCCTAGATTTTTCTTTACGACGTTTTTCATTACAGCATCACCTCAATTATCTTATTCTCTGTCAAACCTTCGCTGCGTCTAATGCACTCCTTAATTTTTCCACCTTTAAATACATATACAGTGTCAGACAACCCAATGATTTCAGGCAATTCGTCCGATACTAATAACACTGCAACATCATCTTCTTTAAGCTGTTCTATAATGTCATAAATATAGCTTTTTACGCCAACGTCAACACCTCGTGTGGGTGAATCAAAAATCAGAACACTCTTGTTTTGTATGAGCCACCTACCTAAATTTATTTTCTGACGATTTCCTCCACTAAGGGATCGCAAAGGAGCCTTTTCTCCAGTTGCAACAACCTTGTAATCGCCAATCACCTGTTTTCCAGCTTCATGAATTTTCTTAGGTCTAATAACACCCAACTTACCACTGAGCTCATTCAGCATCGTGATAGCAACATTGTGTTCTATAGTGTCGTCCACCATCAAAGCTTGAGTATCTCTATCTTTTGGTACATAACCCAAACCACTTTTATTAGCGATTGAAGCATTTGTGATTTTCACATTACCGTTTGTCAGAGTAACTTCTCCTGACAATAAAGGTCTGACTCCATACACGGCCTCAGCTACTTGGTGAATGCCCGAATCACTAAGTCCGCATAGCCCGACGATCTCTCCTTTGTGTAAATCAAATGATACGTTTGAAAAATTTAATCCATCTGAAATATTATTGATGGTTAGGGCAACTTCGCTACTATAGTTATCGCTGATATCTTCCCGATAAAGATTATCTTTAAGCTCGCGTCCAACCATCAATTGCTTTAACTGGCCTTCATTTAAAAATTTGCACTCTTCAGTTGTAATTTTTTGACCATCACGCAAAACGGTAATCCTGTCAGTCAAAGCTAACATCTCTTCTAAATCATGTGAAATAAGCAAAACAGATTTATTATCTGAAATTAATTTTTTAACTACTTCAAAAAGCCCTTCTCTTGAATCGTGTGACAAGGCAGCTGTTATTTCATCAAGAATTAATAGGTCAGGTTCAATGGATAGTGCTCGGGCTAGCTCGACAATTTTCTTTTGTTCAACACTTAGGCTTCCGACCAACAGTCTAGGATTTAGTGCGGGCAAGCTCCATTTTTCAAATATCTGAGCTGCTTCATTATTTAATAAAGTATTATTAATAATATTTGCCTTCTTAAATTGCTCCATTCTACCTAGATATAAATTGGCAGCGATTGAAAGGCCATCAACAAGGCCTAGTTCTTGCACAACAGTTCCGATTTTCGCTTCAATAGCAACTAACGGTGTCAGCGGATCGTATTCTTTACCACGTAAAAACATTTTTCCGCTGTCCATTTTTTGCATACCAGCAATCATGGAGATCATTGTAGATTTACCAGAACCATTTTCTCCTATCAAACCATGAACTTCACCTGGTTTTATATTGAAGCTAATGTTTTGATTTGCTTTAGTGGCTCCAAAACTTTTACTAACATCCTCAGTTCTAAATAAGTAATTGTCCAATTTATTTCACCACTCCTTCAAATTTTCTGTTGGCAACTAGGCCGCTAAGAATAACTACTAAGCCCATTGTTGTTTCTTGCCATGTGCCGGAAGGGACTCCCAATATCGTCAGTACATTAAATATTGATGAAATAAAGAATAACGAGATAATAATTGCAAAAGGTAGATTTACAATTTTTTGCAATGTCGACGCCAATAAGAACCCAGCCAAGGCATTGATAATAAACTGCATGCTGGTCAATCCTAATGAAGGCATTACACGATTAACAGCACTCAAATTTATTGCCGCAGCAAGTCCTAAGAAGATTCCTCCGATTATCGCAGAATATATCAATGTCTTAAAGACATTGATACCCATGTGTTCAGCTACTATCTGATTGCTTCCTAGTGCTTGTAAATTATACCCAGCGGAGGTCTTATGCAATACTAGATAGGCAAGTAAGAAACCTATAACCACTACAATTATGTTCCAAGGCATCTTGGAAATTTCTCTAGCAGTATCTCCAAGAGAAACAACTTGCGTTCCTTGAGAAACCATGCTAGAGCTGTAAAACATACCTATAGCCTCGTAAACCATCATAGCTCCAATACCGAAGATCCATGACGGAATTTTAAGAGCCTGTCTCAATATTGTATTAAGCATCAGCAAAGCAATAGACGTTAATATTGCTCCAACTACCAGACCAAACGTACCTAGGTTAAGGTTAACAGCAAAAATTCCACCTACATTTGCTGCTAAAATAAATATAGCTCCTACAGACAGATCAATGATGCCTGGAAGAAAAATAAACAGCATAGCCCAGGCCATCAAGATGCTGGATACTGTACCGCTAAACAAATGAGACAGATTGGCACCTGTCAGCAATAGGCCACCTGTAATAAAATTAAACACTACGTATACAGCAACAATAACGACAGCCAGCAGAATTCTGCTCTTCATTAAATTTTTTGTCATCTTGTCAGCCATTACTTTTTTACTTCCTTTAACACTGCCCATCGAATTCGCACTCCATTATTTTTTATTTTTCGGCGCAACAATAAATGCATAAATAAATCTAGCTTCCGAAACTCACCATTGTGAGCCTCGGAAGCTTGTGGTTAAATTCTATTCGAGACCCAAAGAGCCCCACTCTTCATCGCTAATTAAGCCATCATCATGTTTTGCTTTTAAACGTGACTCAATCGTGTAATCAGCCATTGCCTGTTCAAAGTCTGCAAAGTTCACATCATCATTCCAGGTTACAACAAACTGCTGCATCTCTTCATCCGAATACGGAGTTGACTGAATCCAGAATTCATCGTAAAAGTCTACTAATTCAGAGGGCAAGGTCATTACAGGCACGACCAGCTCAGGAGCTTGACCGTTTGAATCGGTCAGTTCATGCCCTAGAAGAGCGTTAGTAATGAGTGTCAGAGCAAAATTTGGATTAATCCAATGAGCTCCATTAGCTGCCGCTATTTTGCCATTTTGCAAGCCAACGAGAACGTCAGGATCTAGGTCTGTGACAAATATGGATACATCTGCTCCTCTTTGATCAACTACTTCCACTACAATGCTGCCACCATTACCATTTGAGGCATAAATCGTATCAACTTCTGGATGAGCAGTAAGAAGGTCGTTAGCAGCGTTGATTGCGTCTTGTCCTTCTAAAGCATCCCAGCCTACATCAAGAACCTTGCCTCCAGCGCTTTCAAATGCAGAAGTAAAGCCTTCTGTTCTAGCATTGTGGGTTGGATCTGCAATTGCACCTGTTAGTATGATTGCATTCTTTAGATCAAGTGAAGCAGCGTGCTCACCAATATTGCGGCCGGTATTTAAATCCCTAGTACCCACTGCACCTTTGAAG
>JAAZEK010000103.1 GCA_012512335.1 Clostridiales bacterium
GAATTTAAGGACGAAGGTGCTAAAATACTAAATGAAGCCTTTCAGGATGACAGACATATTAAGAATACAACGTCAATGCCTGAGAAAACTTACGAGTATGAGTCCATGGAGAATGTTAGGAACTTTGTTTTAAGTAGATTGAGTTAGATTAAGCTTGCCCTGTGATAAACCAATTTATAAGAAGCACGGTTTTAGCTAGTTTAGAAAAAAGGAGTAGCACAATGCTGAAATTTAGAGAATTTAAGGTTTCGCCAAAGGTTTTACTACGTTCTTCATGGCAGGTTGTAAACATTGGTGATATAGCACATACGCCAGGTGTACTAGCCTTAATAGAAAAGTACATACCAGAGGCAGAAGTTATCCTTTGGGCTGAGAGTGACATTACTCAAGAAATCATGGATATGGAACATAAGAGGTTTCCTAAGCTTCGCATAGTTAAGGGTACCATTACTGAAGACGGTAAAGGTTCTAATGAGGAGCTCGATAAAGCAATAAGATGGTGCGACTTTCTGTTGCATGGTTCAGGACCATCGTTTGTAGCTCGAATGGATGTTAAGGCATTCGTAAAGCATACTGGTAAACCTTTCGGTGTATTTGGTATAACATATGCTGGATCACAAGAACCTGAACTATTGAGTCAGGCAAAGTTTGTATATTTTCGTGATTCAGTTTCTTTGGAAGCTGCTAAAAAAGACGGGGTTAATTCACCAGTTATGGAGTTTGGGCCGGATGGTGCTTTCGCTGTGGACCTTCGTAACGATGACAAAGCATTGGCTTTTATGGAGGATAATAACCTAGAGGAGGGCAAATTTCTCTGCTGTATTCCAAGATTGAGAACTACGCCTTATTGGAGGCTCGTAGACCGTCCCATTGATCCCCAGAAGAACGATTGGAATAATAAAATGAAAGAGCATGATCATGCACAATTAAGAGAAGCTATAATAAATATTGTTCGTAAATTGCAGCTTAAAGTCTTTATTTGTCCAGAGGATGCATCTCAAATGGCTGTTGGTAAAGAAATGATTATAGATAAGCTACCTGAAGATGTGCTTTCAAATGTTGTTTGGCGAGAAAATTTCTGGCTACCAGATGAAGCCCTTAGCATATATACACGCTCCGCTGGATTGTTTGGTAATGAAATGCATTCACCTATTATGTGTATAGGCAATGGGATACCTGCCATTGTCTGCCGTTGGGCAGAACAGACCAGTAAAGGCTATATGTGGCGGGATATAGGGCTGGATGAATGGCTTTTCGACATGGATAATGAAGAGGAAGTAGTTCAGGTAGCACCTGCTATTTTTGAACTAGCAAGCAATCCAATTGAAGCTAAAGAAAAGGTAGCAGAAGCTCAAGCTTATGTTCAAAAGTTACAAAGAGAGATGACATATACACTTAGAGCAGAACTAGAGAAAGTTTTATAGGAAGCAACCGCTACTTAAAAAGCTCACTTCCTTGTTATTGGGAAGTGAGCTTTTTCTTATCGTTTTATATAGAATCTAGACTTATTCTACCGTAAACCATTTTCGATCCAGAACTATACATCTTACTTTTAGGTGCATTAATTATCCTACTTGCTTTTACCAAGACTTTCTTCTATGATTGCTAATTCCTTTTTAGGCATTTCTAGGTAACTACTGTCATGATGCTCCTCGAGCATTTTAATTATTCGTTTCCACTCGTTAGCCGCCTCTTCAAGCCTGCCTAGCTCTTTAAACAAGAAGGCTCTACTGAACCAGCCTCCCATACTGTATTGGTCTTCTACTGATTTATCCCAATAAGCAAGAGCTTTTTCATTATCACCAAGTCGAGCGTGAATTTTGCCCATAGTCTCATAAATTATTCATAGTATTAAGTAAATGCTCAATGCAAGCACAAAATAATAATGTGTAGTGTTGTTTTTAGCTGGGCGTGCTACGGCTCATCTATATGGGAACACTTTCTAATTATAGCTAAAATAAAGCTAACTATTGACAACGTCTTTGTTTTAATATACACTGTATATGAAAAGAGGTGTTTTAAATGGCGCAAATAAATATTCGCATTGATGATGATTTGAAAAATCGAGCAGATGAACTTTTTTCGGAATTGGGTTTAAACATGTCAACAGCCGTTAACATTTTTATTCGCCAAACTGTCAGACAAGGAGGTATTCCATTTGACATCACAGTGAAATCCGACCCATTTTATTCAGTTACAAATCAGGAATACCTTATGCAAGTTATCGAAAAATATGATTTAGGGAAAAGTACACCTATTAGGAAAACGATAACCGAACTCGAGGAAATGGCTAATGACTAGCCTCATATTTCTTCCAGAGGCATGGGATGATTATCTGTATTGGCAGAAACAAGACAAGAAAACACTCCGTAGAATTAATTTACTTTTACAAGATATAACCCGAAACGCTTTTGAAGGAATTGGAAAACCAGAACCACTAAAAGGAAAATTATCTGGCTGGTGGAGCAGGCGTATCGACGACTCCAACCGCATTGTATATCGTGTAAAGAATAACGGAAGCATCGAAATTGCCCAATGCAGAGGGCATTATTGTTGACTAACCAAGCAGTCTAACAAGGAAGCACGAGGACTGTTTTCCGAGAACCATCCTCGTGCTTTTAACTGCTTTCCCTAATCTTTACTATACTTCCTTATCAAATATTTAACGTTTATTATTTTTTCCAGCAAGGTATTTCTGCTGTAATAATAATGATTTGATGCTTCATACCCTATATGCGGATCTTTTAGTGTTATCTTATAAAGCGTCTCTGTTAAGTTTAGTTCATCATATAAAACTTCAAGCACCTCATCTGCTGATCCACCCTCATTACGTAATAGTGTGAAGCATATTGCATTATACGTAGATTTAAAGTGACAATAGCATGCTTTAGAAATGCGACAATAAAAATCATATTCTTTGTTTTGATTGTCTTCATCAAGTAGTTCTAGTCCTTTTCTCCATTCTGAACACAATTTTTCCCATTGGTTTTTAAATAGATCAACAGGGAATATAGCACGCCATGAGTTTAAATCATCATACGGATATCCTATCATTGTTGCTTTAAACCCTGTTTCACTTGGATAAAACAAGTTTGCTGGGCCATAATTCTGAGGAGCTACATACAAAGTAGAAATATGGAAAGGAAATTCTTTAAAAGCATTGCTAAAAACCCGCTGACTTTCTAATACGTTTTTGCTTTTATTTCCAAATATTCTGTGTATAGACTCTTCTAAAGAAAACTTGGTATCAGAAAAATAGCTATCACTAATCATATTAAATGTGGCTGAAGGATACCCACCTAATGTCCAATCAAGTAAAAAAGCACTAGTATCTTTAAGATTGTTTCTATGCTCCGCCACTAAGTCAAAAGTAGGCAGGTATGGTACTGCTGAACATTCCCATGTATTGTTAAACTGAACCTTAGCAGCTGTTGGATGCTCATATTTCTTAGCTATATCCATTGTATATAGAAATTTCTCACCTGGTCCAACAATAGAAATAGAATAATCAATTACTTGTGTTTCTATTCCGTCGCCATACTCTCTTTTAACAGCTTCTTCGCTTACACCCATGACACGGACTTTCTTAGGCATTAATTTAATTGCATTATTGATAAACTCTTCATCCTTCCAGGCCCATGTCCATGCGATCATTTCTATATCTGGGTTAATTGACATAGCTCCTTCCGCAATCAGTGTGTTTACCTCCGCTACCACTTCATATGCTTTTCTATCTTTGCACCTTGGACATGTTACTTTATCGGCTGGCATTCGCGAAAAACAATTGGTTAAGTTTTCTGACATAGTGATAGTAATATATCCACCTAATCCTTTAAGCTTACTAGTTAAGTCAGCTACTCCTTCTTTTAAATATTTCTGCACCTCGGGTGTAGAGGTACACATTGCTGAATATAAGTTTTCGGTTTCGCCTTTTAAATGAGGATATTTTATAAAGAAATCTTGCGACATTGATCGTGGCTCATTTAAATATAAGAAAATCTTTATCCCAAAGCGATTTGCACGTTTTATGAGAGTGTTTAATGCCTCTATTCGTTTATCGTAACCGACAGATATAGATGGGTCTAAAGGGAATTCTGTAAGCTTGTA
>JAAZEK010000104.1 GCA_012512335.1 Clostridiales bacterium
ATGTGAAGATGTTCATCTTGTGCAGTCCTCATAACCCAGTTGGGCGAGTTTGGACTCAGGATGAACTTACAAAACTCGGTGATATTTGTAAGAAACATAATGTACTGGTTGTATCTGATGAAATACACGCAGACTTTATATATCCAGGACATAAGCATCAGGTATTTTCAGATGCAAAACCTGAATTTGCAGATTTTTCTATTATCTGCACCGCTCCGACAAAGACGTTCAATCTAGCAGGATTACAGGTTTCTAACATTTTTATTCCCAATGCAAATATACGAAATCAATTTCGTGATGAGTTCAAGCATAGTGGATACGGCCACGCAAATGCTATGGGCTTAGTTGCTTGCCAAGCAGCATACTCTGGTGGCGGAGAATGGCTTGACGCATTGCTGGAGTACCTTGAGGGAAACATTTCATTTTTACGCGAATTCTTACACGAACACATCCCTCAAATACGCCTAATTGAACCAGAAGGAACTTATCTAGCATGGCTTGATTTTAATAGCCTGGGCTTGGATGAAAGCTCCCTCGAAAGCCTTTTGGTAGATCGTGCAGGAATATGGTTAAACAAAGGAACGATATTCGGTGCAGGTGGCAGTGGTTTTCAGCGGCTGAATTTTGCATGCCCTCGTTCTATTCTTGAAAAAGCTATGAATAGTCTGGAAAAAGCATTTAATGGTTTATACTAAAGAGTCGAAGATAATAAAAAGGGTTGCTTAGCAAACCCTTTTTTAATTCTCAACTATATAAATATTCAATTGTTCAAGAACAATAAATAGCATGGAATCTAATTATAATAAACCTTAATCCAATTCAATAGCACCTGTATGGAGCTGATAATAACGTCCTTGCATAGCGAGAAGCTCTTCATGAGTGCCCTGCTCCACTATCTCTCCCTGCTCTAACACTATTATCTCGTCTGAGTTTCTAACAGTGGAAAGCCTATGAGCAATTATGAAGGTCGTACGGTTTTTCATCAGCTTATCCATACCCTCTTCAATGTATTTTTCAGTACGGGTATCAACCGAGCTTGTAGCTTCATCCATTATTAGTATCGGAGCTTTGGAAATAGCTGCACGTGCGATATTAAGTAGCTGACGCTGACCTTGACTAAGATTAGATCCATCGCCTTCAAGCTCAGTATCATATCCATGTTCCAGCCTCTCAATAAAGGAGTGGGCGTTAGCAGTCTTTGCAGCTGTAATTACCTCTTCGTTCGTAGCATCAAGTCGTCCATATCGGATGTTTTCCATAACTGATCCAGAGAACAAATGGGTGTCCTGAAGCACCATAGCGATATTTCCTCTTAGAGACTCTCTTTTTATGTTCTTAATATCAATACCGTCAATGCTAATCAAACCTTCTTCGATATCATAAAAACGATTAATCAAGTTGGTAATGGTAGTCTTACCAGCACCTGTCGAGCCTACAAAAGCAATCTTCTGCCCAGGATTAGCTGTTACGTTGATTTTATTAAGAACAATTTTGTCTGGATTATAACCAAAAGTGACATTGCTTAATGATACTTCACCTTTAATGGATATAGCCTTATCATCACTATCTTCATTTGTTTTATTCTCATCATAAACTGTCTGTACATTTTCTTTATAGATTTCAACTGCATCTTCATGATCAGCTGGTTCAGGTTCTTGATCCATCACCTCAAACACACGCTCAGCGCCAGCTAGCGCAGAAAAAATCACAGTAACCTGACTGGATAGCTCGTTGATGGGTCTTGCAAACTGTCTCGAGTAATTTGTAAATATTGTTAGACCGCCAATATCAAAATTCGCAGTCAGACAAAGAATACCACCGACAACAGCAGATAAGGCATAGCTAACCTTACTTATGTTCCCAAGAACAGGCATCATAATACCACCGAAAAAGTTTGCCTTTAATTGTTTTTCATACAGATCATCACTTAGAAAGTTAAATTCTTGCATAGCGGTTTCTTCGTGATTGAATACTTTTATTACCTTTTGGCCAGTGACAGATTCCTCAATATAGCCATTTACCGCCCCTAAAGATTTTTGCTGTCCTTTATAATAGTTTTTACTACGTTTGGCAATTTGTGAAGCTACAAGAGCTATTAATGGCACGCCTAATATTGTTATGATGGCCAGTATCCAGTTGGTAACAAACATTAATATAACTGTACCAATAAGGGTTATAACCCCAGAGAATATTTGGGTCATGGTATTATTAATCATCTGACCAACAACATCTAGATCATTGGTAAATCTACTCATAATTTCTCCATGAGTATGGGTATCATGATATTTTAATGGAAGCTTCTGAATCTTGTTGAATAGATCCTCCCTTAGGTTGACAAGTGCACTTTGGGATACATCCACCATAATTCGGCTATTCAGATAGTTGGTGATCATACCTACAATATAAATCACTGCCATTAAAGTGATGCCAACTAAAAGATTTCTAACCCTCTCCTCAACAGAGCTGTTGGTATCTACTAGATTATTAATAACAGGCCTCAATATATAGTTACTTGCAAGGTTTGCGGCAATTCCAAACAGCAAAAAGACAAACACTAATAAAATTCTATATATATCTTTTCTAATGTAGCCGAGTAGACGTTTCATAACAGGTGCTGCATTTTTAGGCTTGCCGCTTGCATGCATGCCTCGATTTCCACGTCCGCCTCCACCAGGTCCTCTATGTCCTCCGCCTGGTCCTCTAGGCCCTGAGCTATTAGTGGAAGATGGTGAACTAATTTTACTATACTTATCTATAAGCTCCTGCTTTCTCTCTTCACTTAGTTGGCTCATTATGCTGTCACCTCTTCCTTGTCAACCTGAGAATAGTAAATCTCCTGATAGGCTTTGCTACTTTCCATTAGCTGTTCATGGCTACCTAAGCCTACAATCTTACCCTCATCAATAACAACTATTTTATCTGAATCAATAACAGATGAAATTCTTTGAGCAATAATGAGCTTTGTTGTATCTTTCAGGACATTTCTAAAATTCTCTCGAATTCTTGATTCTGTTGCTGTGTCTACAGCACTGGTACTGTCATCCAAAATTAGAATCTTAGGTTGCTTTAACAGTGCTCGGGCAATACTGAGCCTCTGCTTCTGGCCGCCAGATACGTTGACTCCACCCTGCCCTAACATTGTTTGATAACCATCATTAAAGGATGTGATAAAGCCATGGGCTTGTGCGCTTTCTGCATATTTTTTAATGGTATCCTCATCGGCATACTCATCGCCCCATTTAAGATTTTCAAGTATAGTGCCAGTAAATAGAATGTTGTTTTGAAGCACAATGCCGACATCATCGCGAAGATTATTTAGAGAATAATCCTTAACATTGACACCATCTACCAGAACTTCACCGTTGTCTACATCGTAAAGCCTGGGAATAAGCTGAACCAGACTTGTCTTTCCAGAGCCTGTTGAACCGATTATACCTACTGTTTCTCCAGGGTTTATAGTTAAATTAATATTTTCCAGAACCCATTTCTCTCTATTTTTATAGTATCTAAAATATACATTACGGAATTCGATGCTACCATGCTGAACTGTAAGCTCCTTCATTTCAGCATCTTCATCAGAAAGATCTATTTCAGCCTCCAGCACTTCGTTAATTCGCTTTACCGAAGCAATTGTTCTAGAGCTATTCATAATAATGAAGGACACCATCATCAAAGACATCAAAATCTGACCTACATAGTTTATAAAAGCAGTTAGAACACCAGTAGTCATTGTACCCTGGATAACCTCATTACCACCGAACCATACAACAGCTAATGTTGTTATATTCATTGCCAATGTCATTATAGGCATGGTATAAATCATAACCTTAACAGCGCTAATAGTTTTTTCCTTTAGCTCATAATTGGCTTTTTTAAACTTTTCCTCTTCATGATCCTCTCTAATAAAGGATTTTACCACTCGAATGTTAGTAAGGTTTTCTTGGGTGGCAGTATTAAGAGAGTCCAGCTTTTCCTGCACAAGGGTAAAACGAGGTAATCCTATTCTTATTACTAGGAATATCGCAACTGAAAGTAACGGTATGGCTGCCAGTATAATCAAAGCAAGCTTTGCATTTAGTGAAATTGCCATTATAAGAGCGCCAATTAACATACCCGGTGCTCTTAGAGCCATCCTTAACAGCATTTGCAGCATGTTCTGAAGCTGTGTAATATCATTGGTCAAGCGTGTAATCAAAGAGCCAGTACTAAAGTCGTCAATGTTGGCAAAAGAGAATTTCTGAATTTTGCTAAACATATCTTTTCTTAAGTCATTCCCAGACCCTGAAGATGCTTTAACAGCAAAATAGGCACCGCCAACGCCTGTAACAAGCATAAGTAAAGCGATACCAATCATGGCTGCCCCCATCATTATGATATATGGAGTTCCTCCTGTACCGTTTATGCCATGGTCGATAATCTTACTAAAAAGCAACGGCATGATAACTTCTCCAATAACTTCAGCAATCATTAACAATGGCCCTATTATCAGTGCAGGAAGGTATGGTCTTAAATATTTCCAATAATGTCTCATAGGCAGCTTTGTCCTTTCATAATAAAATATTATAAATAATCTTCAAATCCGTTCGGGCAGACAGGGTCCACTGCGCCTGCATATATTCCATGTCTTTCAGACAGACATTTCGGATAAGTTGGTATGTAGCCTCTCCATAAGCTCACTTAGTGTACTCTTTTCTTCTTCCGTGAATCCTTCAAAAATCTTTTTTTCCGTTGATTGAAATATTTGCTTACTTTGTTCCACTACCTGGTTTCCTATGTCTGTTATGACAATTCGATTGAGCCTATTGTCCGTTTCATCCATGGTTTTAGTGATGAGTCCAGCTTTCTCCAGCTTCTTCAAAGATACTGCAATTGTAGCTGTAGAAACCTCCATTACCTCAGCCAACTTTATCTGTGATAAGTTCGGTCGACGGGAAATTATCATAAGTAAGCGATGCTGAGCCTGATATACACCAGTTTCATCTAAGTAAGATTGCATAACTGTCCGATGCTTCTTCGCATAGTGGATAACTTGATGGATGATTTTCCTTTCCATGGTCCTGCTATCCTTATCTCTGATACTGCTATCTTTATCGCCGATGCCACTATCCTTGGCTTTGATACTACTATCCTTATCTCTGATGCCTCTATCCTTAGCTTTGATACTACTATCCTTATCTCTGATGCTGCTATCCTTGGCTTTGATACTGCTATCCTTATCTTCGGTTCTGCACACTCATAATCACATCCCTTCATTTATAAGCCTCAAACTTACTTGATCTTTCTGTTTGATATACTTACTTGAGCTACTTGATTGAGCTACTTGCTACCCTACTTGCTTTATCAACTTACCTAATCTACTAACAGATCTACTTGCTTTATCAACTTACCTAATCTACTAACAGATCTACTTGCTTTATCAACTTGCCTAATCTACTAACAGATCTACTTGCTTTATCAACTTACCTAATCTACTAACTAACATTCTTGCTGCCCTACTCGCTTTTTCTACTTACTGATCTACTTACTTAATTAATCAGTTAGCATAATAACCTTAACTTTCCCTTATATAAAAGGTTCCTTAGTTATAACACGAACTATTACCTAATGATGTAACAATAAAAAAATAAATAGCCACATTACAGTTAGCACTATAATTATTAGCTAGTTAACCATATATAAATATAAACTCTCTAATTACATTTGTCAATACCAAAATTAGCACTAAATATAAATTTAGCCAATTCAGCACTATTCCCGTGACACATCATGTACCTCACTAAAATCAGTCATCCTGAGTAAAACAAAGGATATGTAATAATATGTTACGAGCTTTCGTGGAAACGACAATCAATTTTAGCGAATATCAGCAGAAAATTCACTAAGCAGCTTTGAGGTGTACCCCGAACTGTGGACAATAGAATAATCCATTAGCGCAACAGTGAATGGATTATAATTTTTATGTTTTTATTTAGCTAGTTGAAGAAAGTGAGTCGAACTCAGAAGATGATATATTGAATTATTATGATATAATCTTACATTGTTTCAGGAAGTATATACATTTAAACCAAGTTATTCCAACTAATATACTGATATAATTTTATAAGTGACTTCAAATGGGGTATACATCATTTATAACATCAGGTACTCACATGCTATTGATGCATTTTGGTGTTTTTTGAGCAGAATTTCAACTAATGCATGACTTTTCATCATTTACGTAAGCGTTTTGGCGATTTTTGAGCAAATTTTCAACTAATGCATCAAATTTCCATGTAAAACCGTGCACTAATTGAAATTTTGCACATTTTTGACCAAAAACCAGCGAAATATCGGATAAATCCATGCACTACTTGATTTTCTGCTCATAAAATGCTAAATTACTCAATAATTTGTGGAGTAGTTGAAATTTTGCACACCACACAAATAATTTCACATTTTTCATTATTCACAATCCATATTATGGGAATTGCTGTACAGCTTGAGTGTATACACATTTGGATTTCAAGTAAACTTTACAACTTCCATGTTTACTTTCTCAGATTCCAGAAAACTGTACAGCTTCCCATGTTTACATTCTCAGATTCCAGAAAACTTTACAACTTCCATGCATTCATTCTCAGATTCCAGTAAACTTTACA
>JAAZEK010000105.1 GCA_012512335.1 Clostridiales bacterium
ATCTTGAGATAGTTACAGAAGAAGGCATATCCACCTCCCAGTGGGTTACACGTTGAACATGAGTAACTAACTCACGACTTAAAATGATAAGCAACTTCTATTGTTTTCTCTATTTTACACTTGCCACGCACCTGAATTTTTGATATACATTAGATGTAGTATTTTAAGCTTCCAAAAGTGGTGAAAGGAGGCTTTGGGTATTATACCTGTATCTTAGTTATAATAAAAATTACCTATACATATGGTACAAATAATGATAGAATAGTTTTGGACCTAATCTCTAGGTTAAGTTTTCTATGCCTTATGCATGAATAACCCTGTGGAAACAGATAATATGCAAGAATGGATACAGGTGGATTACAGCAAGGTTAGATATTAAATTTATTCATATAATGTAAATTATTTACAAGAGGAGGAATCGCTATGGCGAAACAAATCAAAACCATGGATGGTAACCAGGCAGCGTCTTATATGTCCTATGCATTTACAGAAGTTGCTGCTATTTATCCCATTACCCCATCTTCCAACATGGCAGAAAATGTGGATGAGTGGTCCGCCCATGGACAGAAGAATATTTTCGGACAGGAAGTTAGGGTTGTTGAGATGCAATCCGAAGCAGGCGCGGCTGGAACTGTGCATGGTTCTCTTGCTGCTGGAGCACTAACTACTACATATACAGCTTCACAGGGTCTTTTACTAATGATCCCTAATATGTATAAAATGGCAGGAGAATTGCTACCAGCAGTATTCCATGTAAGTGCTAGGGCTTTAGCAGCTCATGCCCTATCAATATTTGGTGATCATCAAGACGTTATGGCTTGCCGCCAGACAGGCTTTGCCTTGTTGGCATCTGCAAGTGTACAAGAATCAATGGACATGGCTGCAATTGCTCATTTATCAGCAATTAAGTCCAGTGTACCCTTCATTCATTTCTTCGATGGTTTCCGTACCTCACATGAAATACAGAAAATCGAAGTTATAGATTATGAAGATTTAAAGCCTTTGGTTGATTATGATGCTATTAAAGAATTCCGCAATCGTTCCATCAACCCTAATCGTCCTACTGTCAAAGGTAGTGCACAAAATGCCGATATTTACTTCCAAGGAAGAGAAGCTTCCAATAAATATTTTGATGCAATTCCTGAAGTTGTATCCCATTACATGGATGAGCTAGCAAAAATCACAGGCCGACAATACCAGCCCTTTGATTATTATGGTGCAGATGATGCTGAATATGTTATTATTGCAATGGGTTCTGTCTGTGATACTATCGACGAAACCATCGACTATTTAATGAGCAAGGGTGAAAAAGTTGGAACCATCCGAGTTCGTTTGTATCGTCCTTTCTCAGCAGAGCATTTCCTAAAAGTTCTTCCTAAATCCGTTAAGAAGATTGCTGTATTGGATAGAACTAAAGAGCCTGGTTCCCTTGGTGAGCCTCTCTATCAGGATATCCTTCATGTGTTCTACAAACAGGATGTCAGACCTGTTGTGGTTGGTGGACGTTATGGACTAGGTTCCAAAGACACTACACCTTCTCAGATTATTGCAGTATACCGCAACTTGGAAAGTGCACAGCCTAAAGATAATTTCACTATTGGTATTAAAGATGATGTAACTAATACTTCTTTAGATATAACAGAAGATGTTAATACCACGCCTGAAGGCACAATCAGCTGTAAGTTCTGGGGTCTGGGCTCTGATGGTACCGTTGGTGCCAACAAATCTGCTATTAAGATTATAGGTGACCATACTGACCTATACGCTCAGGGTTATTTTGACTATGATAGTAAAAAGTCTGGAGGAACAACAGTTTCTCACTTGCGTTTTGGTAAAACACCAATTAAATCCCCTTATCTAATAAATTCAGCAGATTATATTGCTTGCCATAACAGATCCTTCTTAAATCAGACTGACGTTTTAAAGGGAATCAAAGAAGGCGGCACCTTCGTTCTTAACTGCCCTTGGACTGAGAAAGAATTGAACGACAAGTTGCCTGCTCAACTAAAGAAGACAATTGCAGACAAAAAACTAAAGTTTTATGTTATCGATGCAATCAAAATTGCTTCTGATGTAGGCTTAGGCAATCGAATTAATATGATTATGCAGTCTGCATTCTTCAAATTGGCAAATGTAATTCCGCTGGAAGATGCTGTTAAATATTTGAAAGATTCTATCGTAAGCTCTTATGGTAGAAAAGGTCCCAAAATCGTAGAAATGAACCATAAAGCTGTTGACTTAGGTATCGAAGCATTGGTTGAGGTAAATGTACCTGCAGAATGGGCAAATGCCAAGGATGATAACGACAATGCAGTTTCAGATGAGCCAGACTACATCAAGAATATACAAAGGCCTATGGAAAGAAGAGAAGGGGACGACCTTCCTGTCAGCACCATCATCGCAGCTAATATGCATGACGGAACCTTCCCTACTGGTACAACTGCTTTTGAAAAACGCGGTATTGCAGTTAACGTACCTGAGTGGCAAATTAACAATTGTATTCAGTGTAACCAGTGTTCATTGGTTTGCCCTCATGCTGTTATTAGGCCTTATCTAGTAAATGATGAAGAACTGGAAAATGCACCAGATAGCTTTGAAACTAAAAAGCCTGTTGGAAGAGGTATGGATGGATTACACTATCGTATCCAGGTTAGTCCTTTAGACTGCACTGGCTGTGGTAACTGTGCTGATATCTGCCCCGCTAAAGAAAAAGCTCTTATTATGAAGGATGCAGAAGAGCAAATTGATTTAGAATATGATAACGCTGTATTTGCTACAACAATTACTGATAAAGAAGGCGTTATGGCCAAAAATACCTTAAAGGGGAGCCAGTTTGTTACTCCATTGTTTGAGTATCATGGTGCATGCCCTGGTTGCGGTGAAACCCCTTATATCAAGCTGTTGACCCAGCTCTATGGTGACCGTATGATGATCGCCAATGCAACTGGTTGTTCCTCCATTTATGGAGCAAGTGCTCCCTCCATTCCTTATACAGTTAACAAAGAAGGAAGAGGTCCAGCATGGGCAAACTCACTATTTGAAGACAATGCAGAGTTTGGCTATGGTATGTTCCTTGGTGCAAAGCAAATTCGTGAGAAATTAGCTACTCTTATGGAAGAAGGATTGGATTCCGACTTTACTGAAGACACCAAAAACGCATTCAAGCAATGGCTGGATGATAGCGATGATGGTGAAAAATCCAAGGATGCTTCCGCTAAGGTGATAGAAGCTGTTGAAAAAGAAAGCGACAAGAGTAATCACATAATTTCTGAAATCCTTGATAAGAAGGATTATCTAACCAAGCCTTCCCAATGGATTATCGGTGGAGACGGTTGGGCTTATGATATTGGTTATGGTGGTTTGGATCACGTTCTAGCTTCTGGTGAAAATGTAAACATTCTAGTACTGGATACAGAGGTTTATTCAAACACTGGTGGACAGTCTTCCAAGTCAACACCTACCGCTGCTGTAGCTAAATTTGCAGCTTCCGGTAAAAAGATCCGTAAGAAGGACTTAGGTGCAATGGCTATGAACTATGGCTATGTTTATGTAACACAAATTGCTATGGGTGCTAATATGAACCATACAATCCGTGCTATAAGCGAAGCAGAAAAATACGACGGTCCTTCCTTAATTATTGCTTATTCACCTTGTATCAATCATGGAATTAGAACAGGTATGGGTACCAGTATGAACCAAGAAAAATTCGCAGTAGAATCCGGTTACTGGCATCTGTATCGATACAATCCAGAATTACAGGATGAAGGCAAGAACCCCTTCCAGCTAGATTCTAAGGAGCCTAAGGAAGACTTCCAGAAATTTATTAGCTCCGAGGTTCGATATACATCCTTGAAGACTACCTTCCCGGATGTTGCAGAGGATATGTTTGCAAAAGCTGAAGAGCATGCTAAGGAAAGATATGCAAGCTACAAGCGAATGGCAGACGCAGATTATTCTCAGGAATAAGAGAAATAGCCCAAAAGTTAATTAACAGAATTGAAGCAGGGTTTGAAAGGTAAGCTAAAAGCCAAAAAGCTACTGCAAACGGTTTAAGTTTGCAGTAGCTTTTTTCTTTGCCTCTTTTTCATTGTTTCATTGTCATAGGTTTTCAATTTTGTGTTGGATCAGCCATGACGGTATCAGCCATAGAACAACTTATTGTAGGGCTTATTACTTTTGGTTCTCATCAACATATTCTTTGGCGTTTTCTACTTCGTCTTCGCTGGGCAGGTGGACACCTGTAACGGGTTTCTGATCTTCAATATTTGCCCAAGCAGCAGTGTCATGTTTTTCAACCGGCTCTTTCTTCTTCCTCGATTTTTCATTGTTCTTAGTCATGTGCCGACCTCCTTTAATAGTATTGTGAGTGAACTCGTAAAAAAATATACTATAATTATAGTTATACTTACCCAAGTGAGTACTAATCAAAACAAAAAAGGAGTTTTTACAGCTAAAAAATAAAAAATCGATAAAATAAGAGGATATAGGGTACATATGTGGTAAATCATAGTATAGAGATAAAACAGGAGGTATTATATGAGCATTCAGTTAAATGGTAGTGTAACTTGGGTAGGGAAGAAGGACTGGGAGCTTCGTGAATTCCATGGTATGGAGTATTCAACACACAGAGGTTCATCCTATAACTCATACCTGGTGCGTGATGAGAAGGTAGCGCTAATCGACACGGTTTGGCAACCCTTTGCAAAGGAGTTTGTTGCCAATCTAAAAAAGGAAATTGACCTAAACAAAATCGACTACATAATAGCTAACCATGGGGAGATTGACCACAGTGGTGCTCTTTCTGAATTGATGAAGGAAATTCCAGACACACCGATTTACTGTACTAAAAATGGTATTAAATCTATCAAGGGCCATTATCATCAGGATTGGAATTTCGTAGAGGTTAAGTCTGGAGACCGTATTAACCTGGGAACAAAAGAATTGGTATTTCTGGAAGCTAGAATGCTCCATTGGCCTGACACTATGTTTTGCTATCTGACTGGTGACAATATTTTATTTAGTAACGATGCTTTCGGACAGCATTATGCTACAGAGTTCATGTTCAATGATCAAGTGGACCAGGCAGAGCTTTATCAAGAAGCAATAAAATACTATGCCAACATTTTGACTCCTTTCAGCAAATTCGTAACAAAGAAGATAGAAGAATTTGTAGGTCTAAATCTACCAGTGTCCATGATTTGCACCAGCCATGGAATCCTTTGGAGGGACAACCCTCTTCAAATTGTAGAGCAATACCTAAAATGGGCTGAGGATTATCAAGAGAATCAGATTACATTGATTTATGATACCATGTGGAATGGAACTAGGCGAATGGCAGAAGCCATTGCTGAGGGCATCAGGGCTGAGGATCCTGAGGTAGTGGTTAAGCTTTACAACACAGGCCGCTCTGATAAGAATGATGTCATTACTGAAGTGTTCAAATCTAAGGCAATACTGGTTGGATCACCTACTATAAATAAAGGAATTCTTACCTCTATTGCTGGCATTCTAGAGGAAATTCGTGGTTTGGAATTTAAAAACAAAAAGGCAGCTGCCTTTGGTTGCTATGGCTGGAGTGGCGAATCACCAAAAATGATTACTAAGTTACTGGAAGAATGCGGCATGGAGCTTGTAAATGATGGAATAAGAACCTTGTGGAATCCAGATGAGGATAGTATCGCTCAATGTGTAGAATTTGGTAGGAATTTTGCTGCTATATTCAAATAATCAGCAACAGATATAAGAAAATAAAAACATATTTCCCCTTTGTGAAAAACCACGAAATCAAGAAATTCAGGGTATACCAAAGGGGAAGTTTATTTTAAAATCCAATGATATCCTTGCATAAATATGCAGTAAAATATATAATCAGAACAACATATATGGAAATAAGGATAAGGGGGAAAAAAATTGGATGCAGGTAAGATACAGATTCTAGTTGCAATGGTTCTGTATATTGGTGTTGTGGTAGGTATTGGCGTGTACTATGCAAAACGTGCCAATGAAAGTAGTGACAATTACCTAATAGGGGGCAGGTCATTAGGACCTTGGGTCACAGCTATGGGAGCGGAGGCCTCTGACATGAGCGGGTGGCTTTTGATGGGCCTTCCGGGGGTAGCCTATTGGTCTGGCTTAAGCGATGCAGTTTGGACTGCAATAGGACTTGGTATAGGTACTTACTTGAACTGGCTTTTGGTAGCCAAAAGGCTTCGTCGGTACTCTCATGAAGCTGGAGACGCTATTACAATTCCCGACTTTCTAAGCAATAGATTTAAAGAGAACAAGAAAATTATCATGACAATAGCAGCTCTGTTCATTCTGATTTTCTTCAGTGTTTACGCAGCCAGTTGCTTTGTTACTGTAGGCAAGCTATTTAGTACGTTGTTTGACACAAGTTATGTCAGCGTGATGATTATAGGGGCCTTATTTGTTGTATTTTATACATATATAGGTGGTTTCTTAGCAGAAAGTGCTTCGGATTTCATGCAGGGTATTGTAATGATTATAGCATTGACTGCAGTAGTGATTACTGGTATTTCTCATGCTGGAGGAATTTCCTCTGTGGTAGAAAATGCAAGACAAATACCAGGTTTTCTTGATTTCTTTGGCATTGCACAACCTCAGGTAGCCGATGGAGTCCAGCAAATAGGAGAAAATGGAATGCCCTTGTTTAAGGAAGCTGGGAGTTATGGCTTCCTGACTGTCTTGTCCACTCTTTCATGGGGACTTGGCTACTTTGGTATGCCTCATGTATTGCTAAAATTCATGGCAATCAATCATTCAGATAATATAAAGCAATCTAGAAGGATTGCTATGATATGGGTTGTCATTTCTCTGACAGCAGCAGTATTCATTGGTGTGATTGGCAGAGTATTGTTTCCAACCGAACTACTTACTCAAAGTGCATCTGAAAACATCTTTATACTAATGTCCACATCTTTCTTCATACCTGTTTTCGCAGGTATTATTATGGCTGGAATTCTAGCAGCTACAATTAGTTCCTCCGATTCATACCTTTTGATAGCAGCATCAGCTTTCTCAAAGAGCATCTATCAAGGAATTTTGAAAAAAGAAGCTTCGGATAAAGAGGTCCTTAAAGTATCTAGGATAACTCTATTGGTTATTGCCATTGTAGCTATGATAATTGCCTTAGATGAAAACAGTATTATTTTTCAAGTTGTTTCCTTTGCATGGGCAGGATTTGGTGCAACCTTCGGTCCTATTATGCTGTTCTCATTGTTCTGGAAACGAACTACCCGAACAGGTGCCATCGCAGGTATGCTTTCAGGCGGTGGAATGGTATTCTTCTGGAAGCTTGTAATTAGGCCTATGGGAGGTATATTTAACATTTATGAATTACTTCCAGCATTTATCTTGTCCTGTATCGTAATTTATGTAGTTTCTTTGAATACTCAAGAGCCTTCCAAGGAAATTCAGGATGAATTCGATAGAGTTGCTCATAGTGAGGTATAATTGATAAAGTGATTAAGTGGTAAGTTCGGTACTGTTTTGAGTTTTGAATTTGGAGCAATAAAAATAGAATAGTTAAGTTTGTGTATATACAGTAGGTATTAAAGGAGACAAGCGAATGCTTGTCTCCTTTTTCGAGCTTTGAGCTAGTACTATTACATAAAATAAGATACCAACACGCCATATCGATCTTGCGCTGACAGACAGGTATCCACTAAATAACCCTTTTCTGATTCGTATTCTTTCAAGCCACGATAATAAAACAACTTATGTTCATTATCTATAATAAATGGCAGGATATCATTTTTAAGACACTCTTTGAACATAATTATACGTCCAACTCTCCCATTACCATCTTGAAAGGGATGAATGCTTTCAAATTTATAATGGAAGTCAATGATATCATGTATAGTTTTATCTTCTTTGTTATTATATTGGCTAAGCAGTTTTTGAATTTTATCTCCAACCTTTGCCGGTTCTGTTGTTTTTGTGTCACCAACCATGTTAGGTCTTGTTTTATAGTCTCCTATTCGAAACCATTCCTTGCGCTCATCAGATGTATTACGTTTTAGAAGTCTGTGGAACTCCTTGATCATTTCTTCAGCTAGCCTATCATCAGCATGATCAAGCATATAATCAAAGCAATTAAAGTGATTGACAGTCTCAATTATGTCATCAACATTTGTGGCTTCATCATACTCCATATTAACCGTGTTTGTTTCAAAAATATATCGAGTTTGATTCTCAGAAAGACGACTACCTTCAATACGATTTGAATTGTAGGTTAGTTTGATTTGTGTTTGATGGTACAGACCGCCTTTAAGCTGCATTTCTTTTTCTTCCAATAATCGCTCCAATAAGCGTTTTCCCATATTGTTCATCTCCTGCACATTTGTCCTACGTCAAGACTTCCACTTCTATAAGTGGTGAGTTCACTAACTATGGTACTTAAATTATACCACAGTCACACTATATTTTCTCTGAAATGCAAAAATTTATTTATGTAAGAGCTATTGGTAATAATAAGCAGGTAAGACTTATTAACACAATATTTACCAGGATATAAACTTATAAAAATAGAGGTGTATCCGTCTATGGATAACACCTCTATCATGATTTTACCTGCAGGGGATGATTTATTTATTTCACTTTTACTTTCTGGAATAGAATTCAATAACCAATGAATCCTTCACCTGGATTGGGACTTCTTCCCTAAGGGGTAGGCGCGCTAATCTTCCAGAATAGCTCTCCTCATCCTTTTCCAAATAAGGTAGAGTTAATATATGTGATTGAAAAGTATCCTTGAATAGATCGACACTGCGTGATTTATCTTTTAAGGAAAGCACATCTCCAGGCTGTACCTGAATGGATGGGCGGTTTATCTTTCTTCCATTTAGCTGAATGTGACCATGTGTCACAAGCTGGCGGGCTTGTCTTAAGGTAGAAGAAAAGCCTAAGCGGTACACTAGATTATCCATCCTACATTCTAGTATCTGTACCAGTAGATCTCCAGTATTACCCTGTGATCGTGTGGCTTTTTCCACGTAATTCTTCATTTGCTTTTCAAGCACACCATAATATTCCTTCAATTTTTGCTTCTCTAGTAGCTGTAGACCATACTCAGATAGCTTCCTATGATCTTTAATACCTTTATTTAAGGCTTTTGGATGACCATAAACATTTTCACCCAAATGTCTTGCGACCTTGAATCGCGGGCCTGATCGTCTTGCCAATTAATTATCCCTCCATATTATTCACTCTGCCAGGTGTATTCACCATGGCTGTTCGTAGTTGATCCGTGCCAGCAAGCCTAAATTTAGTATAGCATAGTTAATTAAAAAAATAAATAAGAATTATTATTAATTGATAAACAATATCAATTGTCAATTCTTGATGATACACACTTGACGGAAAGGCAAGTATCTGTAAAAATAGGGGTAAGCAAATTGAGATGCTGATTATGTGATCAGCAATTTAAAAGAAGCTAATTGTGAAGTAAAAGAAAGGCTGATTGAAGTATGAATGGATTGGCTAAGCCCAATTCTGAAATAAATATAGTTGTGGGTATGTCCGGAGGGGTGGACTCCTCGGTTGCAGCTCTGTTGCTTAAGGAACAGGGTTATAATGTTATAGGTGTTTTTATGAAAAACTGGGATGAGCCAGACGAGGATGGTATATGTACGGCAACAGAGGATTATGAGGAAGCTGTTAGAGTATGTAATCAGCTGGAAATCCCCTATTATTCCGTAAACTTTGTGAAAGAATATTGGGATAAGGTATTTACCTATTTCCTAGAAGAATACAAAAGAGGCAGAACACCTAATCCTGATGTTTTATGTAATAAGGAAATAAAGTTTAAAATGTTTTTAGACTATGCCATGAAAATTGGGGCGGACTATCTAGCGACTGGACATTATGCAAGAGTTACAAGACAGGATGAAAAAACTCATTTACTTAAAGGCGTGGATAAGGGAAAAGACCAGTCTTATTTTCTGTGCGCCTTGAATCAAACACAGTTGAGCAAGGCTATATTTCCGATTGGAAATATGGAAAAGCGAGAGGTTCGCCGCATTGCAGAAGAGGCTGGACTAACAACAGCACAGCGGAAGGACAGTACTGGAATCTGCTTTATTGGAGAGCGCAACTTTAAGGAGTTTTTGGGTAATTACCTGCCTGCTCAACCTGGAGAAATTAGGAGCCTGGAAGAGCCTAATAACATATTAGGAAAACACGATGGTTTAATGTATTATACTCTGGGTCAACGAAAGGGCCTTGGCATAGGTGGCGGATTTGGCAACGGGGATCCTTGGTTTGTAGCAGATAAGGACCTAAAGAACAATATATTATACGTTGTGCAGGGGGATAAAAATCCAGCCCTTTATTCAGCAGGACTGACAGCTACGGATATAAACTGGATAGCTGGGCAAGCACCGGCAAAGCAATTTACCTGTCAGGCAAAATTTCGATACCGTCAACCAGATCAAGGTGTACAAGTAGAGATTACTGGAGAGAACACCTGCAAAGTAATCTTTGACAAGCCACAAAAGGCAGTCACACCTGGTCAGTTTGTGGTATTTTATGATGGTGATGAATGCTTAGGTGGAGGTCCTATTGAGGAAGTTCTAAAATAGTATATGTAATAAGAGAAACTCAAATGGAATAGCAAATAATGTTATTTCATTTGAAATTAAGGTTATCTATATATTATAAACGTTTAGGGGGTATTCCATGGGTGAAAATGTTTTAATTGCTTTTGCGCTAACTTTGTTTGCGGGATTGGCTACGGGTATAGGGGGAGCTATTGCCTTTTTTACCAAACGAACAAACACAAAATTTCTATCAGTAGCATTGGGTTTTTCTGCAGGAGTAATGGTTTATATTTCTTTTGTAGAAATATTTGCGGAAGCCAGAAATGTATTATCTGTTGAATTAGGTGAACGACCAGGTAATTGGGTTGCAATCATAGCTTTTTTTCTAGGGATGCTAATCATTGCCCTCATTGATAAGCTGGTTCCTGATTACGAAAATCCTCATGAAGCCAGAAAGGTAGAGGAGATTTCTGGAGAAGATCCAACTGAACTATCTGACCACCTGATGGAGCATAAGGAAGAACAGGATCATGTAATGGCAACCAGTAAAAACAAGCTGCTTCGTGCTGGTTTAATGACTGCTCTAGCTGTCAGCATTCATAACTTTCCAGAGGGGTTTGCTACCTTTATGGCAGCTCTTAGAGATCCCAGTCTGGGTATTAGTATTGCAATTGCCATAGCCATTCATAATATACCTGAGGGAATTGCAGTTTCTGTACCAGTCTTTTATGCTACAGGAAGTCGTAAAAAAGCATTTCTTTATTCCTTCTTATCTGGTATGTCTGAGCCACTAGGTGCAATTATTGGTTATCTAATTTTATCTCAATTTATGACAGATACTCTATTTGGGATAGTCTTTGCTGCCATAGGGGGTATTATGGTTTATATTTCATTTGACCAGCTTCTACCTACTGCTAGAGAATATGGGGAACACCATTTGTCCATATATGGCCTAGTTTCTGGTATGATTGTTATGGCTATTAGCTTGATGATGTTCTAGGTTCTAAGAACAAAATATATCCTTAGATCTAAAAGCACTTAAGCCTAAAAGTGCCTAAGAACCTAGTTAACCTCTAGCGCCGATTGTCTTTAAAAGCATCCCTGAATCGTTTGCGATTTTTATAGGTTAAGCGGCGACGCTTCAAATTAACAATTAGGTCTGACCCAAAGAAGATAAAGTAATTAACTACAGAGGCAAGGGCTGCAAGCTTCATCGGTAAGGGATTGAAAAGCAACGACAGTGCAATAAAGCCCCAGTTTAACCAGGCCAGATATTTTACCTTCAAAGGCAGGATGAAGAATATCAGAATCTCGAAATTTGGGAACAAATAGGCGAAGGCTAAAAAGAGAGAAAGATTCAAATGTTCTGTGGTTACGGTACCATATCCAGTAAATGCAAATCCGATAAATGCAGCGGCTATGGTACTTAGTACACCTATAAGATAATAGAGATTGAATTGGAAGCTTCCCCATTGATGCTCAAGATTACTACCAACCATGTAGTAAAAATATAGGGTAAAAACAATCCAGAGCGGACTTGAAGAGGGGGGAATGAATAAAAAGGTGACCAGTCGCCAAACTTCTCCCCTTAAAATTAGTGCCGGGTTCAGTGTAAATTTGGCAGTCAAATAACTATTAGGTACGAGCATTTCTAGTACGAAGACCACAGCATTAATGATGACGATATATTTCATTAAATCGGGTATGGCGTACTTTCTGTATTTTCTTTCTAACCTTTGATACCATTTTAGCTTCATGAACAACGCTCCCTAACGTATAAAATGCCTTGACAAACATTATAATATCAAGTATCATAAATTGCAAATGGAATCAATAAAGGCTATGAAGAGGACAGTAGGTCAGGATTTGATTTATAAGAGATGCGGCTAATTGGTGAAAGGCTGTGATGATGTCCTGAACTGAATATCACCTCCGAGCTGAAGGCTGAAAGGTATCCCGATTATTTGGGTTATTACTGTGTAAGTCTCTCCGCTTTTTAAAAAGCGTTATCTAATAAGAGCGATAAGGCTATTTTTTGCCTTATAATATGGGTGGTACCGCGAAAAATTCGTCCCTTGGCATTTGCCAGGGGTTTTTATTTTTTATAGAAATAAAAAATTGTTTTTAGATTATGAAATTTGAAGGGATGAAATTATGGGAAAATTTAAGGCGTTATCTAATCAACCAGTAAATGAAAATGAAAAGAAGGTATCGGCATTCTGGGATGAGATACAAATACTGAATAAAAGCATTGAGACTAGGGAAGGTAACAAGCAATTTGTCTTCTATGAGGGGCCTCCTACAGCCAATGGACGCCCAGGTATCCATCATGTTATTTCCAGGACTTTAAAGGATTCTGTCTGCCGTTATAAAACCATGAAGGGTTATCAGGTTAAGCGTAAGGCTGGCTGGGATACCCACGGGCTTCCTGTTGAAATTGAGGTGGAAAAACAACTGGGCCTTTCAAGCAAACAGGAAATAGAGGAATATGGCATAGCTGAATTTAATCAAAAATGTCGTGAGTCCGTGTTTACCTATGAAAAACAATGGCGCGAAATGACCAAACGCATGGGTTATGAAATTGACATGGATAATCCCTATATCACCTTAGATAATAACTATATCGAAACGGTATGGTGGATTCTAGACCGGTTTTTTAAAGAAGACATGCTTTATGAAGGGCATAAGATTCTGCCTTACTGTCCTCGCTGCGGTACCGGTTTAGCTTCCCATGAAGTAGCCCAGGGCTATGAGGAGATTAAGACTACTACTGTATATGTCAAGTTCAAACGCAAAGATGCAGATGAATATTTCCTGGTTTGGACTACAACACCGTGGACCTTAGCCTCCAACGTAGCACTTACCGTCCACCCCAATGAGACTTATCTGAAGGTAAAGTTTGAGGATACAGTCTACTATGTAGAGAAGCACCTTGCGCATAAAGTACTAGGTGGCGAGTTTGAAGTATTGGAAGAGCTTAAGGGTAAGGATCTGGAGCATATTGAATATGACCAGCTGATGCCCTTTGTAAAGGCTGATAAAAAGGCTTTCTTTGTTACTGTAGCCGATTATGTTACCACTGAGGATGGAACAGGGATTGTTCATACAGCTCCTGCATTTGGTGAGGATGACTATCAGACAGGGCTTAAATATAATCTTCCTGTTTTACAGCCTGTGGACGAAAGAGGTCTTTACACTGAAACTCCTTGGAAAGATAAGTTTGTTATGGATGCCGATGCAGATATCATTCGTTGGTTGGCAGAAGAGGGCAAGCTTTTCAGAAAGGAAAGGATGGTGCACAACTATCCACACTGCTGGAGATGCCATACTCCCTTACTGTATTACGCTAGGCCTAGCTGGTATATTGCTATGACCAAATTAAAGGATCAGTTGATAGAAAATAACAATGGAGTTTCCTGGTATCCAGATTTCGTCGGGGAGAAACGGTTTGGAAACTGGTTGGATAATTTAAACGACTGGGCTATTTCCCGATCTCGTTATTGGGGTACACCCTTAAACGTTTGGCGCTGTGATTGCGGGAATATCGAAAGCATTGGTTCACGCAAAGAGCTGGTAGAGCGTGCAATTGAAACAATAGATGAAGGTATAGAGCTCCATAGACCCTATGTGGATGATGTCCATATTAATTGTAGCAAATGCGGGGATACCATGACCAGGGTAAAGGAAGTAATAGACTGCTGGTTTGATAGTGGAGCCATGCCTTTTGCTCAGCATCACTACCCATTTGAAAACAAGGAGAGCTTTGATGAGCTTTTCCCTGCTGACTTTATTTGTGAGGGAATCGACCAGACCCGAGGATGGTTTTATTCCTTGATAGCTATTTCCACCTTCGTTACTGGGAAGTCACCTTATAAATCCGTATTGGTAAATGACTTGATTCTGGATAAGGAAGGCAGCAAGATGTCTAAATCCAAGGGAAATACTGTTGATCCATTTGAATTGTTTGACCAATATGGAGCCGATGCTCTGCGATGGTATTTGCTTTATGTATCCCCGCCATGGACACCTACACGGTTTGATTTAGATGGCTTACGGGAAGTTCAAAGTAAATTTTTTGGTACGGTAAAAAATGTTTACCATTTCTTTACCCTGTATGCCAATACAGATAATGTAGATCCCAGAGAATTCTTTGTACCCTATGAGCAAAGAACAGAGCTGGATAGATGGATATTGTCTAAGTTTAATAACCTTAAGGCATTTGTGGGAGAGGCTTTGGATGTACATGATATGACTAAAGCGATTCGTCGAATGCAGGATTTTGTAAATGAAGACTTGTCCAACTGGTATATCAGACGTTCAAGAAGAAGATTTTGGGCTGCTGAGCTAGATAATGATAAAAAGGCAGTATATAATACAACTTACGAAATATTAGTGGGCTTTGTACAGATGTTTGCCCCCTTTGCCCCCTTCCTTTCAGAAGAGATTTATCGTAACCTGACAGGAGATCTTTCAGTTCATCTAAGCAATTACCCGGTGGCATATCCAGAGTTAATTGATCCTGAATTGGAAGAAACTATGGATTTGGTAAGAGATTTGGTCACCTTAGGCCGTGCTTCTCGTGAGTCTGCCCGCATTAAGGTGCGCCAGCCCATAGGAGAGGTACTGCTTGATGGGAAATATGAGGTTAAGATCACTCACCTGATACCTTTGATACAAGAGGAGCTTAATGTGAAGGAAGTTATCTTTGCAAAGGATCTTAATGAGTATATGAACTTCCAACTGAAGCCCAATTTTAAGGTGGCAGGGCCGGTGCTAGGCTCTAAAATCAAGCTGTTTGGAAAATCATTGGCTGGTCTTGATGCATCAGATGTAGCTCCAAGATTGGAAAATGGGGAATCCGTAGTTTTAGACTTAGATGGAGAAGCTTATGAAATCAACAAAGAAAATGTTATGATAAACATTTCCGCCAAGGAAGGTTTTAATGTAGCCACGGAAAACAATCTGTTTGTTATTCTGGATACCACCCTAACCCAAGAATTAATTGATGAAGGGTTGGCTAGAGAGCTTATATCCAAGGTGCAGCAGATGCGAAAGACCAACGACTATGAAGTAATGGATAATATCAGAATCTATCTACATGCAGATGAAGCGGTTCTTAAAGCTGTAGAACTATTTGAAGACTATATTAAGACCGAAACTTTGGCAGTGGATATTATAGATGTTGAGGATGATACTCTGGAAAAAACCAACTTGAATGATCATGAAACAGGTATCCATTTAGAGAGGATTACATCGGAGATGTAGGGACAAAGCACTCAATTTGGTATGAGATGTGTAATATACAGGGGTAGACGACTCTGTCTACCTACGATAAATATAAAGATATATTTTACAAGTACAAAATCCACTCCATGACACTGGGGTGGATTTTGTTTTTTCATTTACAAATCGTGTAAAGTTTAAATAAAATAATATTAGCTGTTCCTATGTACAAGTCGATGTGGTATTATATATACAAGTTAGAAATTTTTGTTAAGCTAGGCGGTAATAACAAATGACAATACAGATAGATAAAGGATTGTCCCAAGAGCTATTACTGAGCTTTGACTATAACAAAGAATATGTTACAAGAGTCAAGAAAATACCAGGACGAGTTTGGGATCCTAAAAACAAGCATTGGATTGTACCAAATAATGAAAAAACTATAAAAGCTATCGTTACATTGTTTGACAAATCACTTATTTCAGATCAAACTGGACTAATAACAGAGGAAGAGAATAATAGTAAAAGTAATACATGGGAAAAAGCTATACTAGATAAAACTATAAATCAACTAAAACTAAAAGGTTACAGTACCAAAACTATAAAGTCTTATCTAGGGCATGTAAGACGGTACATGAATTACTACGATAATGATCCAACGGAACTTAGCAATGAAGAAATAAAAAAATACCTATTGCATCTACTGGAAAATCAGGAAAGCTCTCATTCATACGTAAATCAGGCAGTCAGCGCTGTGAAATTTCTATATGTTGAGGTGTTAGAGAAGAAAGGTATTGTTCTAAATATACCAAGACCAAAGAAAGAACAGAAACTTCCAATAGTTCTAAGCCAGGAGAAGGTTGTAAGCCTACTTAATTCAGTAGAAAATGTAAAGCATAGAGCAATACTATTCTTAGTATACTCTGCAGGTTTAAGGGTTGGTGAAGTAGTTAGGTTGAAGATTTCTGATATAGACAGCGATAGAATGCTGGTACGAATCGAGCAAGGAAAAGGCAGAAAAGATAGATATACATTACTATCTGAAACAGCATTAAAAGCCTTAAGAATATATACAAAAATGTATAAGCCTGATTATTGGCTGTTTCCAGGAGGGAAGGCTGGTAAGTTCTTGACTGAAAGATCGGTTCAGAAAGTCTTTGAAGCAGCTAGAGACAAAGCAGGAATAAGCAAGGATGCTACAATTCATTCTTTAAGGCATTCGTTTGCGACACATCTGTTGGAAGGAGGTGTAGATTTGAGATACATACAAGAGTTACTGGGACACTCGCGCTCGAAAACTACGGAGATTTATACACATGTAACACAGAAAAGCATTCGTAACATTGTAAGTCCGCTGGATAGGATGGGTATTCAAGTAAAGGTAGAAAAAGATCAAAATAGTGACTGACCTATAGGAAGTATTCACGACATACTTCGCAGATACCTCCATATTTGGTTGCATTTGCGAAATGGTTCGCGAATACCATAGTTATGAGAAATGGCAATATCAGAGATATGCTTTGTAGTCTGTCATATGAGTACATACATGAGGAGTGATAGGTTACTATTTTTGCCCTATATTATGGTATACACTTTTA
>JAAZEK010000106.1 GCA_012512335.1 Clostridiales bacterium
GATGAGATGAAGGTAAGACCATCTGTTAAGGCTATATGTGAAAAATGCCAGATCATCAAAAGAAAAGGTAAAGTAATGGTCATCTGCGAAAACCCCAGACATAAACAAAAACAGGGTTAAAAACTGCAAAATATGCAATAATTAACATGGAGGTGTAATGATGGCACGAATTTCCGGTATAGATCTTCCCCGTGACAAAAGAGTGGAGATTGGTATAACTTATATATTCGGTATCGGACGAAGCACAGCAAAAGAAATTCTATCTGCCACGGGTATTAACCCGGACACTCGAGTTAAGGATTTATCAGAATCAGATGTTTCCAAGCTTAGAGAATATATTGACAGATATGTAAAGGTCGAAGGTGACCTGCGAAGAGAGGTATCCCTTAACATTAAGCGTCTGGTAGAAATCGGATGCTACAGAGGAATCCGTCATCGCAGAAGTCTGCCTGTAAGAGGACAAAGTACTAAGCAGAATGCAAGGACTCGAAAAGGTCCTAAGCGTACTGCAGGCGTCCGCGGAAAGAGATAAGGAGGGTCAGCAATGGCAAAACAAACAGCACGCAGATCGCGTAAACGTCGCGAGAAAAAGAATATAGAGCGGGGAGCCGCCCATATTCAATCTACGTTTAACAACACCATCGTAACCATAACTGACACTGCCGGTAATGCATTGTCGTGGGCTAGTGCAGGTGGGCTTGGCTTTAGAGGGTCTAAGAAGAGCACACCATTTGCTGCACAGACAGCAGCTGAAACAGCAGCGAAAGCGGCTATGGAGCATGGATTGAAAACAGTTGAAGTATATGTAAAAGGACCAGGGTCGGGTAGAGAAGCAGCTATTCGCTCGCTACAGGCAGCAGGGCTTGAGGTTAGCATGATTAAAGATGTGACCCCAATTCCCCATAATGGTTGCAGACCACCAAAAAGAAGAAGAGTATAGAAGTGGAGGTGTAATAGATGGCAAGAAATTTGGAACCACAATGTCGACAATGTCGCAGAGAGGGATTAAAGCTTTACCTAAAAGGCGACAGATGCTATACCGAAAAATGTGGTATTACCAGAAAACCAACTGCTCCCGGACAGCACGGTACCAGCAGAAGAAAAGTCTCGGAATATGGTATGCAGCTTCGTGAAAAGCAAAAAGTAAGACGAGTATACGGAGTGCTGGAAAAGCAGTTTGAAAATTATTTTGAAATTGCAGAAAAGATGAAGGGTATTACTGGTGAAAATCTACTACAGCTTCTGGAAAGAAGACTGGACAATGTAGTATTTCGTATGGGATTTGCCAGCTCCAGAGCACAGGCAAGACAGTATGTAAGACATGGACATATCACCATTAATGGTAAAAAAGTAGATATACCCTCCTATATCACCAATGCTGGCGAAGTCATTGGGGTAAGACAAAGAAGTGCATCAGAAGTTGTTCATTTTAAGGAATTGAGAGAGGGAACAGGCAGAGCAGTAGTGCCGTGGCTACAAGTTGACTATGATAAGCTGGAAGGTACTCTTGCAGCACTTCCATCCAGAGAGGATATCGACATTGAAATCCAGGAGCAGCTCATTGTAGAGTTCTACTCCAGATAATGATAAACATGGATTTAGTTGATACCTTACCCTCAAGAGGAATGGACCAAATAGTATGAGGAGGGTTTGATTTGATAGAAATTGAAAAGCCCAAAATTGAGATTATTGAGATTAGTGAAGATAACCGGTATGGAAAATTTGTTCTAGAGCCTTTGGAAAGAGGTTTTGGTACAACCATGGGAAATTCGCTCCGAAGGGTTTTACTATCTTCCTTACCGGGAGTAGCAGTTACTTCCATTAAGGTAGATGGAGTATTACATGAATTTTCTACCTTGCCTGGTGTAAAGGAAGATCTTGTAGAAATTATTTTGAATATAAAGGATCTGGCTTTGACAATGTCCAGTGATGAACCAAAAATCATCACCATTAATGCGCAAGGGCCAAGTCGGGTTACTGCAGGGGATATAATTGTGGATTCCGAAGTGGAAATCATAAACCCAGATCATCATATCGCTACTTTGAATGAAGAAGCAAAGTTGTTTATGGAGCTAACCATTGAAAAAGGCAGAGGCTATGTTTCAGCAGAGCGAAACAAGCATTCAGGCCAGCCCATCGGTATGATCCCTTTAGATTCAATCTTTACACCAATCAGCAGAGTTAATTTTAATGTTGAGAACACCCGTGTAGGGCAGGTAACTGACTATGACAAATTAACACTTGAAGTATGGACAGATGGTACCATATTACCTGATGAAGCTACAAGCTTGGCAGCTAAAATATTGGTAGAGCACCTTTCTTTGTTCATCAACCTGACAGAACACGTAAATGAAGTAGAAATCATGGTTGAAAAGGAAGAGGATAATAAGGAAAAAGTTCTCGAAATGACCATTGAAGAGCTGGATCTTTCCGTTCGTTCCTATAACTGCCTAAAACGAGCAGGTATTAACACAGTGCAGGAATTGACTCAGAAGACTGAAGACGATATGATGAAGGTTAGAAACCTTGGAAGAAAATCATTAGAAGAGGTCCAACAGAAGATGGCTGCATTAAACTTAAATTTAAAACAAATTGAAGAATAGAGTACAAAGAATGAAGGAGGGAGATTATGCCCGGATACAGGAAATTAGGCAGGGCTAGTAATCAGCGCCGAGCAATTTTGCGTAACCAGGTAACCAACCTGTTATGGCATGGAAAGATTGAGACAACTGAGTCTCGCGCCAAGGAAGTTCGAAGCATTGCTGAAAAACTGCTTACCCTTGCTATAAAAGAATATGATAAGACCGTAAAGGTGACTAAGGAAATCAATAACGATAAAGGTCAGACCGTTACCTTGGAAGTTACCAATGACATGCCGTCCAAGTTACATGCAAGAAGACAGATGATGGCATATCTCTATGATATGAAGGAACTGCGCGATAAGGATGAAACTAAGAAAGAATATGCTGAGCGCAGTAGAGAGGTAAAGCACCCTCTTATAGAGAAAATGTTCAATGAGTATGGGCCTAAGTATAGAGAAAGAAATGAAAAACAGTCTTCAGGTGGTGGATACACCAGAATTCTGAAAAAAGGTCCCAGAAGAGGCGACGGAGCCGAAGCAGTTATCATAGAGCTGGTATAACTAAGATTTTTGAAATAACGGATTAAGTTCATGCGGTCTTTTCGCCTGCAGCTTAATCCATATTTTTTGTCTCAAGGAAGCAGCGGGACGGTTCTCGTGCCTCATTTTCACTGGATAAATAAATTAATAAATATATTCCAGTAGCTGCTGCAATTACGAATCAAGCTAGAGCTCATCTCAGCTGAAAATCTTATATGGTTTAATAATGCCAGAAATTGTTGATAAATGTTTGAATAAAGAGTATGATGTTAGATGAATTTAAGGTAAATAATATGTAATCAAAAAGCAAATAAGAGAGGACCGGCAGCCAATATGGAACCCATAATACAAGTGAAGAATGTAAATTTCGAATATAGCAACCATGAAGATGAACTAACGGCAGCTTTAAGTGACGTTTCTCTCGATATTAATAAAGGGGAATTTGTAGCAATTATCGGCCATAACGGCTCAGGTAAATCCACATTGGCAAAGCATCTTAATGCACTGCTTCGCCCTGGTTCCGGTGATGTAATTGTGAAGGGTATGAACACCAAGGATGAAGACCAGGTATGGAATATCCGACAGGTGGCAGGTATGGTGTTTCAAAATCCTGATAATCAGATGGTAGCAACTATTGTAGAAGAGGATGTTGCCTTTGGCCCAGAAAACCTTTCAGTACCATCACTAGAGATTCGTAGTCGAGTTGATAATGCCTTGAACGTTGTGGGTATGTCGAAATTTGCGAAAACAGCTCCTCATTATCTATCAGGTGGCCAGAAACAACGTGTAGCAATAGCTGGTGTTATTGCCATGCGCCCCGAAATTATAATTTTAGATGAACCGACTGCCATGTTAGATCCATCTGGGCGTAAGGAAGTTATGGATACCGTTCATTACTTAAACAAAGAAGAGGATATTACCATAATCCATATCACTCATTATATGATAGAAGCCACTAAGGCTGACCGAGTAATAGTGATGGAGGAAGGGAAAATTGTGTTGGACGGGCCACCTAGGGAAATATTCCAGCAAGTGACTACACTTAAAGAAATAGGCTTGGATGTACCCCAAATTGTAGAGCTGAGCTATGAACTAAACAATGAGGGCTTTTCCATACCGGGAGACCCATTAAGCATAGAAGAGATGGTGAACATATTATGCCC
>JAAZEK010000107.1 GCA_012512335.1 Clostridiales bacterium
GCATATAGTATTGAACTTTTAAGGCAACACGGAATTCGAGAAATAGGAGCTACTCTTCAATATAAACCAGAACAAATAATGGACTATTTTCAAGATGGTTCTGATTATGGTGTTAACCTTCATTATTTTATTGAAGAAACACCTTTAGGAACAGCAGGAAGTGTTAAGAATTCAGGTAATTTTTTGGATCAGCCCTTTGTGGTTATCAGTGGTGATGCTCTGACAGATATAAACCTTGAGAAAGCCATTGCATTCCATAAAAAGAAGGGTTCTATGGCTACTTTGGTATTAAAAAGGGTCGATGTACCCTTGGAATATGGTGTGGTAGTTACTGACGAATCTGGTGCCATAGTCCGATTTCTTGAAAAGCCAAACTGGGGAGAAGTGTTTAGCGATACGGTAAATACGGGAATCTATATATTAGAACCGGAAGTATTGGACTATTTTGAAGCTGGACGGAAATTCGATTTCAGCCAGGACTTGTTCCCTATGTTGCTTAAAGATGGGAAACCTATGTATGGATATATCAGCGATGAATACTGGTGTGATATTGGAAATTCATACACCTATTTAACAGCTCATTACGATATGCTTTCTAATAAGGTTAATCATACTTTTAATGCAAATCAAAGCTATAAGAATATTCATTTGGGCAAGGATGTAAAAATAGACGATAAAGCAATTATTCAAGGGCCCTGCTATATCGGAGACTACAGTCGTATTGAAAAAGGTGCGATTATTGGGCCATATACGGTCATAGGAGCTCACAGCGTAATAGAGCAGAATACAAGCTTGAAACGTTCGGTTCTCTGGAACCATGTAGAGCTTGGGAAAATGGTTGAAGTTAGGGGCGCTGCTATATGTAACAAGGTTATTGTTGATGATAGGGTCTCTATCTACGAAGGCGCGGTAATAGGTGAAGCTTGTCATTTGAAAGATGGGGCTACTATTAAACCACAGGTAAAAATTTGGCCCAAAAAAACAATTGAAGAAGGCAACATTGTACAATCCAATGTAATATGGGGAACCCAGGAAAATCGAACCTTGTTTGGTAAAGATGGTATTAGCGGATCTGCCAATATTGAAATCAATCCGCAGAATATATCACGTATTGGTGCTGCCTTTGGAGCCTTTCTTGAGCCTAACAAGAAGGTGGGAATCAGTTGTGATACCCATGCAGCTAGTAGTATGCTAAAGCACGGACTGGTATCTGGTTTACTATCAGCTGGCTTGGAAGTGTTTGATTTAGGGCTACTAACAACACCAGTTTTGCGATATTCAATTAAGAATCTTGCCTTGGATGCAGGCATACATCTTTTTAATTCCAATGAAAAAGAAGGTAATATACGCATGCATTTCATGGATTCCAGTGGATGCAATTTTGCTCCACCAATAGAAAGAAAAATCGAAAACTTATACATACGTGATGATTTTCAAAGACAGGATTATCGAGATATAAAACGAGTTCATAGCTTGTCAGACATTCCTATTTTCTATATTCGTTCACTAATGTACCTTATAGATAAATCCGTTGTGAGCAGAAAGGGATATAGAGTTTTAGTAAATACCAGCGGTAACAGCTTGGTAAATTATCTACTTCATCAGGTACTAAAAGAAATGGATTGCGAAGTAGTTAAATCTAAAAAAGACATAAACATGGAGAAAGAGCTTCAAGCAGGTGATTACGACTTAGGCTTTAAACTTGATTCCAATGGTGAAAGCATTAGCTTATATGACGAAATAGGAACTCCTATTAGCAAGGAAATACAAAATGCATTAGTGAATCTAATTTATCTAAAAGACAAGCCTGAAGGAAAGATTGCTGTACCTTATACCGCTTCTGGAGTAATAGATAAATTAGCTGAACTTTACAATTGCGATGTAGTACGAACTAAGTCCAGCAAGCAAGCTGTTATGCTAGAATCAAAAGGAACAGGTCTATTCTTGCTGTACTTTGACGGTGTTGCTATGCTGGCGAAGCTTTTGGAGAGAATTGCCTTGGATCATTCCACACTTTCAGAGTTCGTTAATGAAATTCCGAAGTTTTATATGAAGGAGAAAGAGATTCCCTGCCCATGGAACAAAAAAGGCACTGTTATGAGATCTCTTATAGAAGAGGAGAGCAAAGGAAAGGGAAAGATAGAATTGCTTGAAGGAATTCGCATAAGTAGTGACAAAGGCTGGGCATTGATTTTACCTGATCCTGAGGATCCTGTTTGTCGCATATACAGCGAAGGTGTAAATGAAGAGTATGCAGAAGAATTAGCTGTCTTTTATGAGAATAAGATACAAGCCATACAGGGCAAAGACTTTCCAGATAGCCATTCAAGCCAAGCTGGGAAATTGTTGAACTAGACTTTTCATTTGTAAACTGGAAGAAATTGAAGTATAATTATAATATTGTTA
>JAAZEK010000108.1 GCA_012512335.1 Clostridiales bacterium
ATTCTAATAGCTCGCATATGGTTGATGAAAGTTCAGTCACGGATAATTTAGGATATTTTCCTATTACCCATTATATTAATTTAATATCTTCAGAGCTGAATCCTCTGCCAGAAAATGTTCTAATAGTTTCATCCATGGTATTTTACCCACCTCTCTGAAACTATAATAACACGGGCTGGTAAAAGTGTCCACTACCATTTTAAGAAGAAATATTTTTTGCGATCTTGATAGACCTTTATATAGCTATGTTTCAAAGTCGTGCTTCAGCTCTGATCGCCTAATAAATAATGCTGGTGAAAACAGAGTCATAGCCTAATATATAAATGCTGGTATACTAACCTCCATAAGGAGGTGGAAAGGCAATGTTATCAATGGTTACGAAAAGACAAATAATAAACAAACAAAAACCGAAGTATCGAAAAGCAACTAAAAAGGGAAAAACACAAATCTTAAATGCACTTGAGGAAACAACAGGCTTAACACGGGGACATCTAACTTTAGTGTTAAGCGGCAATTACGTGTACGAGAAAAAGATAATTAAGTCAGGAAGAGGCAGAAAACCTGTTTATGGCATGCCTCACAAGGAGTTGCTCGTTGAGGTATGGGAATTACTCAACTACCCTTCTTCGAGACGATTAGCAGCCTCTATGGAGGATGTGCTGGATAACCTTGAACGAAGGGGTCATAAAACATTTGAACCTAAATTCAAAAAAGAAATGGTTAAGCTATCACACGGAACAATGGATCGACTGCTAAAATATAATCGTAAGAGTCTCAATCTATTTGGCCTGTCAACGACAAAACCTGGTTCACTACTGAAAAATCAAATTCCTATTCGTCGGGGTACTGATTGGGATGATAGCAGACCAGGATTTGTTGAGATTGATTTAGTCGCACATTGCGGGTCTACCACTCGTGGCGAATACGTTAACACACTAGATTGTGCCGACATATCAAGCGGTTGGACGGAATGCTATGCCATCAAGAATAAAGCCCGTGTACATACGCTAAATGCAATGAAAGAAATCAAAAAACGACTGTTTTTTCCTCTGCTCGGGATCGATTCGGATAATGGATCAGAGTTTATTAATGAACATTTCTTTTATTACTGCAAAGATAACAATTTATGCTTTACAAGAAGTAGGGCAAATCACAGTAATGACTCTTGTTATGTCGAGCAAAAGAATTGGTCTGTGGTCAGGCAGAACATTGGATATGAGCGATACGAAGGAGACGAAGCCGTAGATTTATTAAATCAATTCTACGAAAAATTAAGATTTGTCAATAACTTTTTCATACCATCCCAGAAGTTAATTCTAAAAAAAAGGAACGGCGGAAAGATTTACAAAAAGCATGACTGTGCTACTACACCTTACCGCCGTCTCATGCTTGATCCCAACGTTGATGAGCTTGATAAAAAAGCTCTTGAGTCAACTTATCTTTCCCTCGATTTGTTACAACTCAGAGAAGATATGGATAAACTACTTGCCAAAATCAAAGCATTAAGTTTAAGATAGTAGAAAGTCATGCTTTTGTAAAGAGGTATTAATTTGAACAGCATTTATATATTAGGCTACGTATAGCATTTCACCAGCATTTATTTATTGGGCGACGGGTATATCGAATTTTCAAGAATATGATTTTGGCTAAAACGTATATATTATTTAGTAAATATACCAAT
>JAAZEK010000109.1 GCA_012512335.1 Clostridiales bacterium
TCTACGTAAAGGCAAGAGATGCCGGCTGGATTCTATTCTGCTAAACACACGGGGATTCTCTCTGGAGCATTGCACAGCAGTTCCTAGGTGATGGTTCGAGGTATCCTGAAATCAAAAGCTATAACGGAATTAGCTCCGACCTGATTCGAGTTGGCCAAGTACTGAAAATCCCTACAGAAAGCACAGTCCTTAAAGTTGGTGATACTGTGAGAATTACCGCTAAGCGCTACACCACAGGTGAGCTTATCCCGGACTGGGTGAAAAACAAAACTCACAAAATCAGTGAGTTCGGTGAAGGAAAAGTGCTTCTTGGATATCCTGATGGTATTGCATCATGGGTTGCAATTGATGGTATAGAGAGAGCTTAAATTTAGCCCCGCAGTATGGTTCTTTGGGATCCAGCTGTGGGGCTTATTTTGCTAAAGAGAATAGTAATACTTACGAATGTAGTCTGACATTAGTCTCCTTCTAAGGTTCAAGAAATTAAGATAATCCGACTCATCCATATTAATGAACTCAACAGGCACACAATTTTCTTCAAGATTGCGTTCTAAATCTTCTTGTGAAGAAATTCCTCCAAAAGACTGATTGCCACCATGGACTTGTTCTAGCATCTTTGACATATATACTTTTGGAGAATTCGCCCCAATTTTAATATTAATTTCAGATTGAGTGTACACATAGTTTGCGACTTGATTATAATCCCGTTGGTTTGAAAACCCAGAGTTTTGAAGGAACTTTTTAGGAAAAATATGGTGAATATCACCTCTTTGCTCGATTAAAGTTGGAACATCAATTTGTTCTGACAAAAAGCCACGAGCACTATTTTTAACTTGAGCCATGACAAAAACATTAAAATATGGACTGCTTCGAACTGAAGTATTAAGGTTGTTAACTAACACATTGTTCCAATAAGCATCCGATAACTCACCTTCTTCGGTCATGCGTAAGTACTCTTCTGGGTTAGAAGTGTCAAATCTCTTAACGTCGTAATCAAAGGACGATTCCGGTGAACTGGAGTATCTTGTAGTAAGTATAGATAGGACTATCCATTTTCGAACTACTTTCTCTATAATATGGGCCGGGATCCCTTTTTCTCTGAGGAGTAAATATAAGACATATCCAAAATTCAAAACGTTTTTCGAGCGAACCAAAGATTTGTCGATAATTCCTGTAGATTTCACTATCATGATGAATCGTTTAAAATTAGTTTCGTTTACATAGTCAAAGACTCCATCTTTTAACTTCGAAAAAGATTCTTCAGCAATACTTTCATGATTTTCTCTTGTTTTAAAGTCTCTACCTGACAATAAACTGACGAGATCGGAAATTCTTCCTCTTTTAAATTTATAAGTAAATGCTACTCTTAATACATCAGAATAACTTGGAATATAAATATCTTGACTCTCTTCAACTACCCAACTAATCTTACGATATATTTCTGTTTCCTGAAACTCAGTGTCATTAGCTAGGATTTGCTCATGATCCATTGGTCTTTCCCAAAAATGGCAAAAATAGTCGATTGTTTTTCTAATATTAGTCCCATCATATAAAGAATCTGATGATATTTTTGACATAGCAAAGTCTGCCTGTGACAATACAACTCCCTGTGAATTAATTCTAATAAATACATCAGTAACTTCTTCGATAGATAAGGTGTCAGAGAGCTCAATAACTCCAATATTAATATTTTTTATAGACTCCAATGCTTGTATTCTCGACGCAATAAAATCCTCTTTGCCTAGTAATTCGTTCATCTCGCAGTACTTAGCGACAAAAGACCATTGTGAATAATCTGCTGCAAATATTTCACTTATGTCTGCTATCCAAGTGACGTCTTTTTTTATTGCCGGGTTACTGACTTCAAAGACTTCTTCAATGGGATTGAAAGCAATTTGAATTCTCTTCTTTTTATAATTCTTGTCAATAATAGAAAGACCAGCTATTGCCGCCTCCATTGCTGTGACTCTTTGTTGACCATCTATCAATATCTTCTTTCCTTTAGAGATACTACCATCTTTAAGAACGATATCAGGATTTTTCCAAATGATTAGGTAGCCGACAGGGTATCCCTTATATAACGAGTCCATCAAATCTCTTACTTTTGTTGCATTCCAAACGAAAGGTCGTTGAATCTCAGGAATTGCAACTTCATCTGAGTCAATCCAATTCAATACGTTTCGAACTTGAGTATTATACACATCATATTTAGACATAAGGCTACCTCGATAATTACCTGATATAAAAATTATAGCAGAGCCAATATATTAGTCTAACATATTTTCTCCATCGTGAGTGAAA
>JAAZEK010000013.1 GCA_012512335.1 Clostridiales bacterium
GGTTTCGTTGACGTAATAGAAAAAGAGTTGGAAAAAAGAAGTATGGAAGTTGTATGTTCTGATGTGTGCAGGATTAAACCAGAGTTCGAGCAAGCGGTAAGTATGTTTGAGCAGCAAAATGTAGATGCTATTGTTACATTGCATCTAGCGTATTCACCATCACTTGAATCATGTGAAGCTTTAGCAGCTACAAGCTTACCAATTATAATTCTAAACACAACACCTACTTACATCTTTGATAACCAAACTCCGGTAGAGGAGATTATGTTCAATCATGGAATTCACGGAGTGCAAGATTTGTGCAATATGCTGAAACGTAACAACAAGGCATATCATATCGAATCTGGGCATTGGCTTAACTCAGATGTTATAGATCGAGTTGCCTCATGGGCAAAAGCTGCAAGCTTATTTAGATTGATGAAAACCGCTAAAGTTGGTATTTTAGGAGAACCCTTTGATGGAATGGGAGATTTTGCAGTGCCATTCGAAGTAATGAAGCAAGATATTGGAATTAACACGATTATCTTTGATTTCAATGATGCGAAAGAACTTGTAAATAGCGTTTCAGAACAGGATATCCTTGATGAAATAGAATTAGATAAGAAAAGGTTTTTAACCGATGCGATTCCATATGATACACATTATAGGTCCGTTAAAATTGGGCTTGCTCTTCGAAAATGGCTAATTGAAAAAAAACTTAATGCATTTACAGTGAATTTTCAAAGCATTACTAAGGATAGTGCGTTCAATGTTATGCCATTTCTAGAAATTGAAAAACAGATGGCAACTGGCATGGGATATGCTGGAGAGGGGGATGTCTTAACCGCTGCCTTATCGGGAACTATCTCTTCTGTTTTTAAAGACACATCATTTACAGAAATGTTTTGTCCAGATTGGAAAAACAATACTATCTTCTTAAGTCATATGGGAGAAATGAATATTTCACTATCTTCTTCAAAACCTGAACTAGTTGAGATGGATTTTCCCTATACAAGTGCGTATAACCCAGCAATAGCATATGGAATGTATAAACCAGGACAGGTTGTACTTATAAACCTTGCTCCAGATCTAAGCGGTAACTATACATTTATACTTGCAAAAGGAAGAATCATAGAAGTAAGTGGAGAAGATTCTATGAAGCATAGTATTCATGCCTGGTTTGAACCTGAAAGTGAAATTTCTGATTTTCTGACCGAATTTTCAATGGCTGGAGGCACTCACCATTCAGTTTTATGCTACACAAGCGAGTTTGAGACCTTCAAGAGGTTTGGGCAAATGATGGGTTGGAACACCATAACGATATAGTAGATACTGCTATAAAATTAAGTTATTTTGATAACCAGCTTTAAATGGATATTGGTCAGATAGAGTTATTCCTATAAAATCTATAGGGAGAGAATACAATAAGAATACTTAAGGAGAGAATTCTATTATGAAATTAAAAGTAGGTATAGTTGGAGCAAGAGGATTAAGTACTATTAAAGGATTCCAGTCAATTCCAGGTGTGACTGTAGAAGCATTATGTGACCTGGACGAGGCTTTATTGGAAAATCAGTCAAAGAAAAATAATATCCCAAAAACTTATAGAATTTTTGAAGATATGTTAGAGACTGATTTAGACGTAGTTGTTATAGCTACACCTATGCAGCATCATGTTCCACAAACACTAGCCGCCCTAGAGGCAGGCATGCATGTTCTAAGTGAAGTAACTGCTGGAGTGACTATGGATGAGCTTTGGTGGTTAACAGAAGCTGTAGAGAAGTCGAATAGAGTTTACATGATGGCTGAGAATTATTGTTATATTCCTGAAAACCAGCTTGTATTAAATATGGTTAAGAAAGGCTTATTCGGCGAGATATATTTTGGCGAAGGAGAATATCTCCACGATATTAAGGATTTAGCAGTATACCCAAATGGGAAGACATCCTGGCGTAGCTACTGGCAATTAGGTAAAAGAGGAGCATTTTATCCCACTCATAGCTTGGGACCTGTTATGCAGTGGTTTGAAGGAGACAGAATAAAATCAGTATCCTGCTTTGGGAGTGGATGGCATACGGACAGTAGATTTAGGCAGGATGATACCAGTCTTACCCTATGTCAATTAGAAAGTGGCAAGCTTATAAAGATAAGAGTAGATTGTATCTCTAATAGGCCACATAATATGACCTATTATTCTTTACAAGGTACAAAAGGTTGTTATGAGGCTTCAAGAGGATTAAGTGACAGCCCTAAGATTTGGTTTGAGGGTATGGATGAGAATAATGATAAAGTGGAATGGAAGCCTTTAAAGGATTTCTATGAATATCTTCCGGAACGTTATCAAAAGGCAACGGAGGATCAAAAATCGGCGGGTCATTGGGGAGGAGATTTTTTCATTATTGAAGATTTTGTCAAGGCAATAAAAAATGGTGAGAAACCAGCAATAGACGTTTATGATGCATGTGAATGGACAGCTGTTGGACTACTATCCGAGCTTTCAATAATGAATGGTGGAAGAACTATGGATATGCCTGATTTTCGTAAAATTAAAGGAACTAAGGAACAGGTTATTACACTTAGATGAAGGTAATTACCTACATTTGTAGAATTATCAGTTAGTAATAATTTTTGAAATCAGTAATCAAAACAAGCACTAGAATTCTATCATTATGAATTATTTAAAGGAGGGCTCTAAATGTTCAATGGATTAGGAACCGATATGGGTAATCTTTTTATGGCATCCAACGCACAGTCTAGATCTATTAGCCCTGAGAATTTTACTGGAGAAAAAGCCGGAGGTGCTAGACATGAATTAGAAGATGGCATTGCCAGAAATGCTGCCCGGGATTTAGGCAAAGGGTGGAAGGTTAATCCTTTCATACAAATCGAGCCTCATACTACATTTACTCTAGCTGAGATCGAAGGACCAGGCTGTATACAGCATATCTGGCTGACACCTGTTGGCAACTTGAGGCATCTAATTCTTCGGATTTATTGGGACGGAGAAGAGAATCCTTCTGTTGAATGCCCTATTGGTGATTTTTTCGCCTGTGGTTGGGGGAAGTATGCTCCAGTTAATTCTCTGGCTGTTTGTGTTAACCCAGGAAGCGCTTTCAACTGCTACTGGCAGATGCCTTTCCGTAAAGGCTGCAGAATCACCTTAGAGAATATGATGGATGATATTGCAAAAATATATTATCAAATAGACTACTGCTTAACTGATGTTCCGGAGGACGCTCTATACTTTCATGCACAATTCCGTAGAGTAAACCCCTTGCCTTATAAAGAGGTTTACACAATACTTGATGGCGTTCAGGGGAAAGGCCAATATGTTGGTGTTTATATGTGCTGGGGTGTCAACAACAAAGGTTGGTGGGGAGAAGGAGAAATTAAGTTCTATATGGATGGAGATTCTGAATATCCCACCATATGTGGGACTGGTACAGAAGATTACTTCTGTGGTTCCTATAATTTTGAGAATAAAGAAACCAAACAGTACGAAGAGTACTCCACTGCATACGCAGGATTACCACAAGTGATACGACCAGATGGCGTATACAATTCCCAAACTAGATTTGCCATGTATCGCTGGCATATAACCGACCCTATTCGCTTTGAGAGTGATTTAAAGGTAACTATTCAAGCTTTGGGCTGGAGAAGTGATTGGCGATATCTGCCATTGCAGGATGATATATCATCAGTAGCCTTTTGGTACCAGACATTACCTGCAGCGAAATTTCCTCCATTACCAGATAAGGATACATTGGAGATAATTTAGTCTATTCAGTAGAGTGAATATTCTATGAGTAAAAAATGATGAAGCTGGAACTAATGGATGTTGCTCCATATTCATAACAAATAAAAAAATAGGGGAGTCTTATGTCTATTCAAAAGTTTACTATTAGCAGAGACGATACCATATACGAGGCATGGCCTGATGTGGTATTAACAGAATGTGGCAAGCTGATATGTGTGTTCTCTGAATGCACGCACCACAGCGATCGATCTTACACTCGGATTGTACTAAAAGAAAGTACTGATAGAGGAAGAACATGGGGTAATAAAATACCATTGACTGAGGGAACTAATGGAGTTCCCTATTGGAATTGTGCCAGAATCTCCAAGTTACAAGATAATCGTTTAGTAATTGTCTGCGATAAAATATTTGGAAAAGGTGAATCTGGAGGGAAAAACTATCTTTGGTTTGGGGATAGTGAAGGAGATAGTTGGACAGGACCAATTGAAACTCCGATTACCGGTATCGTGCCTGATAAGCTTTGTGAGTTGTCGTCAGGAAGATGGCTATTATCTGCCCACGATAAAAGCCCTATACATGGACACTTGGAGCAACGGCTTTGGTATTCTGACGATAAAGGTCAATCGTGGATTGGTCCTATCATGATAGCCAGTCAAGATGGATTGAATCTATGTGAAGTATCCATTCTTCCTTTGCCAGATAACATTTTAGTGGCTTTCATGCGGGAGAACTCTGGAAAGGGCTGGGATTGCTACAAATCAATATCCACAGATAATGGAGATAGTTGGGAAGGGCCATATCAGGTTCCTCTTCCTGGTTGTCATCGACCGGTAGCTGGCATGTTGCAAAGTGGAAAGATTCTTATTACCTATCGGTTTATGCAAGGAGGAAAAGGGTGGGTAGGTACCTGGACACAGAATTTCTTTGCTGCATTAACAGACATTGCATCAGCAAAGGCTAGACAAAGACAGCAGCAATGGACCAGAATTATGCCTATTGATTTTGATAGAAGCCCTGTATCGGATTTGGGGTATTCAGGGTGGGTTCAATTTGAGAATGGAGAAATATATATTGTTAATTATATTGTAGACGATGCCCCTAATGGGCAGATTCGGGGATATAGCCTATATGAAAGTGACTTTATATTAGAAAAGGGGAGAGATTAGTAATGCAATATTTAAAGTTTTCTACGCAGTTCCTACTTAACAGGTTGGAGTTTCCTACACAAAGGGTGAGAGTTGTATTGGATACCGATACATATAACGAAGTTGATGACCAGTTTGCTCTGGCCTATGCAATTAAGTCTAGTGATAAGCTGAACCTTGAGGCAGTTTATGCAGCACCTTTTCATAATGAGAGGTCATCTAGCCCAAGGAATGGTATGGAAAGAAGCTACGATGAGATATTAAAAGTCCTAGACTTACTTAATGTTAATCATGAAAACTATGTTTTCAAAGGATCAACAGACTATCTAAAAGAAATAGAGAATCCTGAAGAAAGTGAAGCAGTTAATGATTTGATTAATCGTGCTATGTCAGCAGACGATGACAATCCTCTTTACGTAGTCGCAATAGGTGCTATCACAAATGTAGCTAATGCAATTTTGTTGCAACCTGAGATTATCAAAAAAATAGTTGTTGTATGGCTAGGAGGTAATGATTTAAATTGGGACCATGTCAAAGAATTTAACTTAAGACAGGATGTGCTTGCTACACGAATAGTATTCGACAGTGGAGTACCTTTGGTACTAATACCTTGCTTAGGGGTTGCCTCCCATTTAATTACAACTATCCCCGAGCTTGAGAAGTGTCTAGATGGGAAAAGTCGCATAGGGACATATCTAACTGATATAGTTAGAAACTACACCAAAGATCCATATGGTTGGTCTAAGGTTATTTGGGACATTTCAGCAATAGCTTGGCTGATAAATCCTGACTGGATACCAACGCATCTGGTTCATAGTCCAGTAATAACAGATCAGGTTACATGGAGTGAAGACAAAACACGTCACTTTATTAGGAGTGCGTACTATGTAAACAGAGATCCGATTTTCAAGGACTTGTTTAGTAAGCTTAAAGACTAAGATGATTGGTTTTTGATTTTATGTAAATATATGAAAGTGTATTTAGAGCTGTATATTAAAAAAGCCTATTTTAGGACTGTATATAATGTATTCGAGTGGAGAGGTATATTATGTTAAAAGACCAAGTCAAATTACTAGTCGTAGGAAGTATTAATATGGATCTAGTAATGGATATCGAAAAATCACCCATTGCAGGAGAAACTATTTTAGGACAAAATTACTCCTACATACCAGGTGGTAAAGGCGCAAATCAAGCAGTTGCAGCTGCAAGGCTTGGAGCTGATGTTACATTTTGTGGACGGGTAGGAAATGATAGCAATGGTGACATGCTAGTAGAAAACTTGAAAGCAGAAAGCATCAACACAAGGTATATCCTTAAAGACAATGATAGCGCTACAGGATTAGCTTCAATCCAAGTTGAAGCAAGTGGACAAAATCGTATCATTGTATTTCCAGGAGCTAACTACAATATAACTATTGAGGATGTTGATAAAGCTTTGGAAGAACACTTCGATGCAGTAATCATGCAACTTGAAATACCGATTAATATTGTTTATTATACTTTTGAAAAAGCGAGAGCTAAAGGTATACCTGTTATTTTGGACCCTGCACCTGCGGTGAAAAATTTAGACCTTGCTAGACTAAATGGGCTCTATGTGATAAGTCCAAACGAAAGTGAAGCATCTTTATTGACTGGCATTGAGGTAGACAGTGAGGCAAATGCAGTTAAAGCAGCAAGCATGCTAGCGGGAGCAATAAAAGCGAAATACGTTGTCATTAAGTTGGGGGATAAAGGTGCTCTATTATATGAAGATGGATGTCACTCACCAATCTCAGGATATAAGGTGCAGGCTATAGATTCTACAGCTGCTGGTGATTCTTTTACTGCTGCTATGACAGTTAGGTTGCTAGAGAATGATAATTTAGAAAAGGCTATACAGTACGCAAATGCTGTAGGTGCATTGTGTGTAAGTAAAAAAGGTGCGCAACCATCCTTGCCTACTTCTAAAGAGGTAAGCGAATTCCTTTGTAAAAACGCTTATATGTAATCACAAATACAAGATTACATCTGTATATCATTGTTCTGGAGTCATGGAGTCGGTTTGATGAAGCTTGGATACCTGTTACAATTGATGAAGTATAGCAGATGAAAGCGCTACATTTAAAAAATGGGAGGGGATCAACATGGGTGAGAAAATTGAATCTATAAGCGTAGCTAATGTTAACAAGCCTTTATCCAAGCTGGTTTTTGGCACTGCTCTCAAACTGATGACGGAGGGAGGAGATGCTAATCAGCTGCTAGACCAGGTTATGGATATGGGTGTCAACGTCTTTGATACCGCAGCTGACTATGGCGATAGTGAAGCGTCATTGGGGAACTGGATCACTGCACGCCAAAATCGCAATAAAATAGTGGTAATTACTAAAGGTGCCAATACAAGTCGCTGGCGTAGGAGGTTGACAGTTCATGACATCATGAGCGATTTTATGACTTCTCTGGCCAAATTGCAGACAGATTATGTAGACATCTATTTTTTGCATAGAGATGATCCGACAGTGCCGGTTGGACCGATAGTTGAACAGCTCAGTGATTTGTATTCGCGGGGAAAAGTTCGTGCATACGGCGGTTCTAACTGGACAGTAGATCGCATTGAGCAGGCGAATGAGTATGCCTATAACCATGATTTGCAGCCTTTTACCGTCTCAAGTCCCAGCTATTCTTTAGCTGAAATGATCGCCGACCCTTGTGGTGATAGTGTGACCTTATCTGGTTATAAGAATAGTACTGCACGGGACTGGTACCAGAAAAACCAGATGCCAGTCTTTGCTTATTCATGACTCGGGCGCGGCTTTTTCTCTGGTAAATTAAAAAGTGACTATACAGGTAAGGCAGATGAATTGATTGGGCTTGGTGGTCTGGAATACGGCTTCCCGGTCAATTTTGAACGTTTGAGACGGGTGGAAATTCTGGCGGAGAAATACGAAAAATCTGTTTCACAGATTGCCCTAGCTTGGCTAGTTTCTCAACCTTTGAACCTTCTGCCAATTACCAGTACCGGGACGATCAGCCACCTTAAGGACAGCATTGAAGCCATGAAGTTACAGTTATCAGAACAAGAGTGTCTATGGCTCAACCTACAAACTGAATCACTGGATGTGTAAAATTGTTGTATCGGTTGCCATGAGACCACGAGCTTGGGTACTATTGCATTACAAAATAAGGAAGGGAGAAAAGATTTATGAAAGCATTACAAGTTACTGCTCCTGGAGAATGTGAACTTATCGAAATACGTAAACCGAAGCCTGGCCCGGGACAGGTTCTTATGCAAGTTGAAGCCGTTGCAACTTGTCCGCAATGGGATCTGCATTTAAGGCATAACGAGCCTATGTTCATTGGACATGCTTTTCAATACCCTTATACTGTAGGCCAGCCTGGGCATGAAGCGACTGGCGAGATTGTCGAGGTAGGTCCTGGGGTCAGTTCTGTGGCCGTTGGGGACAGAGTCAGTGCCTGGAAGGATCAGGGACATCATATTCAGGGCTGTTATGCTCAGTATGTTGTTTTACAGGAAGAAAATGTGATTAAGGTACCACGAGATTTGCCACCCGAGGCAGTTTCTTCTGTTGAACTGGCTATGTGCGTTGGTACTGTATTTTTGATGTTAAAAGAAATGAACGGGCTTGCAGGGCGCGTCATTGGGGTCAATGGTTTAGGACCGGCAGGGATGGTTGCTGCCCAGATGGCAAAAGCCGAAGGGGCCAAAGAGGTTATTGGTTTTGATTTGTTGCCTGACCGTAGAAAAAATGCACTCAAGGTCGGTGTTGATAGGGCATATGACCCTGTGGATCACCCCTTTGCCATCCGCCCAGAGAAGTTGGAAATTGAAACAGCTATTGATTGCGTTGGAGCAAAAAAGTCGGTCGAATTTCTGATGGATCTGACTGAAGATATCGTGGCGTTATTCGGTGTACAACGAGAGGATTACACCTATACTCCCCTTCATTATAATGGCTTGCGTCTTTGCGGTTATAAAGGTCATAGCCGTCGTTCTGCAGAATATGCTGTTGATCTGATTAGCAAAGGTTTGCTCGATCTTGCACCTCTCATATCACATAACCTTCCCTTGGAAGAATACAACAGGGGAATTGAGCTTCTTGAAAAGCAGCAGGCAACAAAAATCTGTTTTTGGCCCTGGCGCAATCGATAATAGGGCATAAATCCGTTCCGTGTAAAGAGGAGTAGGGAATTATACGATAATTCTCCAACCAAGAATTACCGCGAGGATCCTAAAACAATACCAAAGCTAGTAAGAAAGGGTTAGAGACAAGTTATGGATTTGGGGGCATCCTGGAACGTGCTTTGACGATTGGTGGGAGAATAAGCCTCGCATTGGAGAAGCTATGGAGCCTGTAGATGGGATGCGAGATCTAGGTGCAAAGAACGTGTTCTACGTACCATTTGGATACCATATGGATATCGAAGAATATAGCCAAGACACTAAAGGGATAGCAAAAACTGGTATCAGCATTGAAGACTGGCAAGAAACAGGGGCAGATAGGATAAATAAGTCAATATCAATTGCTAAGCTTTTTCCTGATACCACAGACCGACTCATATTTGATGATTTTTTTAACGAACCTTCCCATTGTGGCGGTTGGACAGAATATTCTATTGATAACATAAAAGCTACACGTGAGCATCTACACCGGTCAGGATACGAGCTTTGGGTAGTGCTTTACCAAGGACAGATAGAAAAATATGATAATTCTCGTCTTAAGGAATATTTAGACGAATTCGACGGTGTTTCGTTTTGGTTTTGGAATGAGCCATCAGTCAAACAATATCTCTCTTTTACATCGAAATTTTTTAATTTAACAGAAGGAAAGAAACGGATGATCGGCTGCTATTTATGGAACTTTGGGCCCGCAGTTGATGCCAATCCTAAGTTAGTGCGATACCAGCTTGACTCTAATCTTGCACTGATTCGCGCAGGTGATATCGAAGGTATTATTTTACACAACAATTCGCTTGGTGCTTTTAATATGCCCGCCTACAAAGAAGCTAAAGATTGGGTGGCTGCACACGGTGATGAGGAAGTATAGTAGCAGATTACCCTCAACTCTAATTGATTATTGAGTTGGGGGCTTTTGCTTATGATTTTTCTTGTGCCTCCAGGCGTTTTGTTGTAGTGTATTGTTAGGAAATATATTCGTATTTTTGCCATAGGTTTTTACACGATACATAACAGGAATAGGAGGATTATACAATATGACAGCAATCGAACATCTTAAACAGAAACTTACAGCACGGGAAAAAACACTGGGGCTCCACATGGGTGGTTTAGTTTACACCGATTTACCCATATATTACAAGAATAGTGGAGCTGACTTCATGGTTTATGATCTAGAACACGGCAACTACACTCCAGAAAGCATATTCGACATGCTCACCACTTCTAGGCGTGTCGATATGATCTCCATCGTAAGGGTAGCCGACTATGACTATCACTGTATCTCCCGAGTTCTTGACATGGGCGCTGACGGTATTCTGTTGCCCCGGGTCGAAACTGAAGCCCATGTAGAAAATGCAATTAACTGTATGCGTTTTTACCCGAAAGGCAAGAAAGGGGTAGGAGGCAAGGCGTTAAAACCTGGTGAAACCATTGATCGTTTCAATGAGGATCGCTTACTGTTCATACAAATCGAATCTCCTTTGGGTGTGAGTAACCTTGACAAGATACTTGAGAGATACGGTGATGAAATCGCAGGGGTAATCATCGGGCCAAGTGATATGAGCATAGCCTGTGGGTGTAACCTGGACATCAAAGCAGCTCCAGTGGTGGACAATATTCGACGGACCATTGAAATCTGTGCTTCTCACAATAAGTCTGTGGGGATATTCACCTCCGAGTCTGACATCCAGTATTATTATGACCAAGGGATGAATATTTTCTGGACCGGTACCGAGATGTCGTTGATAGCAAAGGGAATAAGCTGTATATATGACATCGTTGAAACCTTGGGACAGAAGGGAATATAACATGAAAATTGTGAATATAGAAACAGAAAGCAGAGGAATCCATGAGGAGAGCGTCTTTGCTTCACTAGGTGCAGATTACAAATGTGTAAAATGTGATGGTGATTTTGACACGATTTCACAGGAAGCAGGAGAAGCCGACATTATTCTTTTTACAGCCACCCCCATTGACAAAGAGCTCATCGATCGCCTGCCAAAGGCTCAGCTTTTTGTCCGATATGGTGTCGGTTACGACAGAGTAGACCTTGAATATACCAAAGCACGAGATGTTATTGTCTGCAACGCACCCTCGTATGGTTCGTATGATATTGCAGAGCATGCTTTTGCTCTGCTCATGGCTGTAAACCGCAAAATCGCTTCTTATGATCAAAATATACGCGCCGGCTTGTTTGGTAAAGGCGCAGCTTATAACAGCTATAGGCTCTATAACAAGATCCTTGGGCTAGTGGGCTTTGGCAGAATTGCACGGAACATGGTTGACTTTGCTTCTGGCTTTCATATGGATGTTCTAGTTTATGATCCTTTTATAGAAGAAAAGGAAATCGCCTCCTATGGTGCACGGAAAGTAGATTTTAACCAACTTTTAAAAGAGGCGGATTACATATCGGTTCATTCGCCCTTAACTTCTAAAACGGCTAAGATGTTTTCCACGGCAGAGTTCAGTCAAATGAAAGATACCGCCGTCATTATCAACACCGCTCGGGGAGGACTTATCGATACAGAGGCCTTGATAGAAGCCCTCAAAAACAAAGTCATTCGTGGCGCTGGTATTGATGTATACGACGATTATCCGAAAAGCACCAATCATCCATTACTTACACTTGAAAATCTAGTAATGACTCCCCATGTGGCATGGAACTCGGTGGAAGCTGGAATAGCTCTGCAAGAAGAAGTGACTGCTGAAGTAGCCCGCTTTATTAAAGGGGAGCCACTTTTAAATAGAGTCAACGGGTGAAGAATCCCATAGAATTACGAATGTACAATATTTTCAAGCTGCCATTATAGCTATATTTTAGTTTGGGATGGTGTCCTGAACTCTGAAGTTGTAACCTTTTGGCACATAATGAATATAAGGAGCAAAAATAATGCGATATCGATTTGATGTTGATCCCTTTATGGATAAACAACCACCAGTTGAATTCTTAGATGACCTCACACGTCCCATGCACAATACAACACCTGAACGTTGGAATCAGCGATCAAGTGGTATGAATGAAGTCTTTATCCCAGCTGCAAAACTAGTAATAGATTTTCCTGATCCTGAAAATGTACTGGAAACTGCCTATGAGGACTTCTTATCTTTTATGAAGGTAAGTCTAATAGAAGATGGAGGATTCGTTTTTCAAGTTCGGTTGCGAGAAGACTATGAACAAGAAGAATACGCCATAGAAGTAACAAAAACAGGGTGTATTATTTCAGCAGGGGATACAGAGGGAGTTAGGCGGGGTTTGGTTTTCATAGAAGATGAAATGAGTCGCCGTGAAGGAAGCTTTTTACCCCTAGGTATTATACGAAGGAAGGCTGTTCTAAAGACAAGAATATCCCGTTGCTTCTTTAGTCCACATTATCAAACTAACGGCACTGGGGAATTAGCTGACGATACAGATTATTATCCAGATAATTATCTAAATCGATTGGCTCATGATGGTATTAACGGTTTATGGATTCAGGAGCATTTTAGGAAGCTATTGCCCTCTTATATAATTCCTGAATACGGCAAAGAAAGCAAAGAAAGACTTGAACGGCTAAATAGAGTTATTCAAAAATGTAAACGGTACGGAATACGCATTTATTTAGAAGCGGTAGAACCAGCGTCTACATATAACAATCCAGATCTCAAGAATCATCCTGAGATTTTAGGGCAAGCATTTGGAGAATACAACGCTTTTTGTTCATCTACACAAAAGGGGCAGGATTATATTAGAGAGAGCATAAAAAAGCTCTTTACTCTGGTACCTGACCTAGCAGGGCTTATTGCAATTTCTGTTGGTGAAAGCGTTGCCACCTGTGCTGGAGTAGAAGCAGAGAAGTTTTCATGCCCTAATTGTATTGATTTAGGTCTAAGCAAAGCGGAGATTTTAACAAACTGTGAGAATCTCATGGCTGAAGCTATGAAAGAAGTAAAACCCGAGGCAGAGTTTATTAGCTGGACATATGCCATGCGTACATGGGAAACTGAAGATGCCCTTGAATACTTCAATATACGAAACAATGCAACAATTAACATGACCAATTTTGAGGATCTAGGGACACCTATTCAGTTAGGAAAACCGCGACTTGCATATGATTATTGGCTATCCTATGCAGGGCCCGGCAAATTGTTTGAAAGAGCAGCTGAGATAGGTGAAAGTCGAAATACGCCTGTATATGCCAAAATTCAGGTATGCA
>JAAZEK010000110.1 GCA_012512335.1 Clostridiales bacterium
AAGTTACCTTTACCATTGATGCTAATGGTATTGTCAACGTTGCTGCGAAGGATCTGAAGACGGGTAAGGTCCAAGATATAACGATAGAAGCTTCCTCAAACATGAGTGATGCTGATATACAAAAAGCTATACGAGATGCCGAGCAATATTCAGCAGAGGATGATAAGTTCCGTCAGGAATCAGAAGTGAGTAGCCGACTACAAAGCTTGATTTACCAAGCAGTAGAAGTGGAAAAAAGATTAGCCAAAAGTAAGGATAAACAGGCATTTAAAGAAGCAAGAGCTGCATTGAAGGAACCAGTTAAAGTAGGTAATAAGGCCTTAAAGAGCAAGAATGCAGATGAAATGATATCAGCTTGTGATGCGCTGGAAGCTGCTTTAGCACCTTATCAGGAGTAGGTTCAGAGTTGAAGCACGGGGACGGTTCGGATGAAGCAGGAGAACCGTCCCCGTGCTTCATCGTGCTCCACTATTTAATTACTTCCTGTACTCGGCCAACCTGCCCATCTTCTAGCATCACCTTAATGCCGTGATGGTGAAAGCTACTCTTTGTTAAGAGCTTGGCTACCACACCCTCAGTTAGCTTGCCAGTTCGTTGGTCAGCTTTGAGTACAATTTTTACATGTGCACCAACAGTTATATCTTTTCGGTTTTGTCCGTTCATTATTGTAGTCCTCTCATTATTTATAATTCTATTTCGCTAAATATTCTTGTAAGCTGCTTAACGAAGCCCGTGCTTCCAGGAGCAGTGAAGCAGGAGAACCGTCCCCGTGCTTCACTGTTCACGCCACAATAAACTAACTGATTGCACCTTATAATACCCATTATCAGTGGGTATATAATTGGTAAAGTAATTATCTTTAGCCTCAAAGAGTTGACGTTTTATGATTTTTTCATCAGGCGAATCTACCTTGGACTCGAAAATCACATATGACGTATCCTTATTTAGATCTATTTCATCAGGTACAGTATCCGGTTTGTATTCCTGGCTTAAAATGATATTGCTCTCAGAATCCATCTGAATTACGTTTACAGATACTGGTGGATATTTTACTGCAATATTTACGGATACCTTGAAACTTTTTTCTGTTGTTTCTCCGTTTTCAGTAATGGTATGCTTTTCATCTAGAGTCTGGCTATAAGCAGCCCCTTCACCCATATAACCTGAAAAACTAATTCCAGTCCCTGTCATTAGATACACCTGTCCATCACTGCTTTGATATACTGGATTTAAATAATAAGCATGATGTGTGGAATTAGGTATAACATAGATAGTGCCTTCAATGGAGGTTTCATCACCAATAGAGAGATGTGAATCGCTAAAATAATTTGCAGATGACATGGCTGTATAAGGTTCATAATCTATTTGTTGCACCCAGTAATGGAAGAATGGAATACCCTCAAGCTCCTCAAACACGTATTCCATAACACCTTCTGACTGAAATGGTTCTGAGTCCTCAAAGACCATAGGCTTTAATTCAGCGTAGATACGCCCTTGATATTTTTCACTATGTTCTATGGTTATATCATTACCCTTTTTCATGATGGATGAAATATTATCCTGCATATAGCTTTCAAAGTCGAACAAATCCAGAGGTTCAGAGGTAATAAACACTCCGATTAGACGGTCATTATGAGTTTGAATTTCCAAACCATCATCTTCAGCAAGCTGACAGCTACTTAAGCTAATAGCCAATATAAGCATAAGGCTAACTAATATATATTTTTTATTCATCTTCATCCTCATCCTCATTTTTATCCTCCTCCAAATTTCCATCAAATTTTAGGATATCTCCAATATCACACTGGAGATAATAGCAAATCCTATTAACCGTAGAAAAGCGTATACCCTTTGCTTTTCCGCTCCTAAGTATGGATAGATTGGCTTCTGTTATGCCTACAAGGCCACTTAATTCTTTTGAAGTCATACCTCGCTGCTTAAGGA
>JAAZEK010000111.1 GCA_012512335.1 Clostridiales bacterium
GCATAATATCTACCTGACAATTATATTCGTCTACCAGCAAGTGGTAATACATGTTGGTTAGCTCGCCTGCATATGCATGATTCCTGGTAAAATCAGGAGGAAGCAGCAGGACTTTATTTAACGGTTTACCATATTTGGAAAGTGATTCCGCTAGAGACGCCTTTAAAACATCATCTTTTATACCAGCATCATCTTTTAGAATAATTTCTACCATGGTATTACACCACCTTTCTGTGTGTTAAGGGTTACGGGTGCTTAAAGTACACCTCGCATCTTTTATCTCTAATCATCTTTTCGTTCTACTCGTATCTCGTATCTAGTATCTTGTGTCTCGTATCTCGTATCTCGGATCGAACTTACACTCCTGAATAAGCTGAGAATCCGCCATCAATTGGGATAACTACGCCATTAACAAACGCTGATGCTTCTGAAGCTAGGAAAACAATAGTGCCTAGAAGATCTTCGGGATCGCCATATCGGTCCATAGGAGTATGTCCTAATATCTGTTTTGCACGAGGAGTATGATCGCCTGTTTTCTCATCAACTAACAGGAAACGGTTCTGATTTGTTAAGAAGAACCCTGGTGCAATAGCATTTACACGGATGTTAGGTGAATAGTTTTGATTAAAATGAACAGCCATCCACTGGGTAAAGTTATTAATTCCAGCTTTTGCAGCAGAATATGCAACTATGTTGGTTAGAGGTCTGTAGGCATTCATAGATGAAATATTGATAATAGAGCCTGTGCCCTGCTTTGTCATAACTTCACCAAATACCTGTGTTGCCATAATGGTTCCTAAAATGTTTAGATTAAATACGAACTGTAATGCATCTGCAGGAATGTCAAAGAAGCTTAAATCTTTAGATGTAGTTGCTTTCTTATTGTTACCACCAGCACCATTGATTAGAATGTCAATTCTACCAAATGCATCTAATACAGCATCTCTTGCGCTAGTTAAGCTTTCCTTTTCCAAAACATTGCATACAAGGCCTATAGCTGTGCCGCCTTCGTTGTTGATTTCTTCAGCAATTTTCTTACTTAGGTCATCTTCAAGGCCCATTACTGCTACCTTGGCACCTCTGCGTCCTAACTCTCTTGCCATTTCACTACAGAGAATTCCTGTAGCACCTGTTACAACTGCTACTTTACCACTAAGATCAAAAAACTTGTCCATGAAAGAACCTCCTTATTTATTTTACTTGGGTTAACAACTGATTGACAACATTTCGTCGTCTAAAATAATAATAATTCTTGTTTTGTCAGGCGCTTATCCTTGTATTACATTTTCTCCAAAGCTTGAAATTTATATTATGTAAGCGCTTACATTCATTATACCATAGAAAAATATGATGTCAAAGAAATTAACAAGAATTTTCTCACAGTCACATAAGGTTGATAATCGTTCCTGCAAAAGCCCCTTCCATATGATTTATTATTTTGGATGTGAACAGTAAGCGACTACCAGCTTCATTCTCAGAATAGAGTATAATGGAGGTGTGTTCTGCATGAAAATCCCTTCTTTACATAAAGGAACATTCAAAGAAAACTCAAAAGCTCGGGCCTCTATTCTGGCTATGACCGCTGTTATTATTTCCCTATGCGTCATTAGTTATGTCATCTTTAGTCAATATATAGGTAAACAGAATGGAACAATAACAACCATTGAAACTGGTAAAATCCCAAAACATTTTGGCTATATCCAGCCTCAGGTAGTAGATGGCTTTTCTGAGGAGCCCTTAGAAGGTGCAACTGTGGTCGTCCCAGAGACAGATCAAAGCTTCATAACATCCGCAGATGGACTTACTGCTTTAATCAAGGTTCCCATTACAGAAGATGCCCATTATGCAGAAATCGC
>JAAZEK010000112.1 GCA_012512335.1 Clostridiales bacterium
TTCTTGTTTATTTACAAGAACCTCTTCCACTACTTCTTCAATAAAATCATATTTTCGATTTATAATATCAGTTTCGTAGCTTCTGTCTACAATATCAGACACATCAATAGGACAGCTTTCCATTATTTCAGAATCATTCTCTAATAATTTAATTGCGTAAAAACGTGGATTGTATATTTCAGGATCGTTTTCCCTAAGCCTTTCTGTTATCTCAGCTATTTTATCTTCAATTAGTTCATTATAAACAACTACATGCTGATTTTCTAATTCTATTTCTTTATGATGAGATACTGCATGCATTAAAATATCTAACCCTGTTTTTTTTCTAGCGGAAACCGGAATAACTGGAATGCCAAGCATTTCAGGTAAGCGATGTAGATCAATCTCCATCCCTCTTTCTTCAACAATATCCATCATGTTAAGGGCTAGCACTACTGGTTTGCCAATTTCAATTAACTGTAATGTAAGATACAAGTTTCGCTCAAGATTAGAGGCATCAGCAACATCAACTATTACTTCTACATCCTCACTTAAAATATATTGTCGACTTACTTTTTCTTCTATTGAGTAAGAGGTTAAGCTATAAATACCGGGTAAGTCTACTAATTTATATAGATGATTATGATACTTTAATGCTCCTTCTTTCTTCTCTACAGTGACCCCTGGCCAGTTTGCAACTTTTAACTTGGCGCCTGTATAAGCATTAAAAAGAGTTGTCTTTCCACTGTTTGGATTGCCTATAAAGCCAATTTGCAATTCCTCTGCTTTTTTTAAATCCATATTCACTATTCTGTCATGAGGTTTTTTATTTGCTATCAATTAATTTTCCTCTTTTCTTTTTCTCAGCTTTATATGTTGCCTCTTCTTCTGCCCATACCTCTGCCTTTACCATGACCTATACCCATATATGCACCGTGTCTCTTTCCGTTGCGGCCTATATCACTTGCAGTAACATTTCGTACAATAATATCGCTACCTAAATCTTTTCCAATAGCAAGTCTTGTACCCCTTATATTTATAATAATGGATCCATCTATTGCCTCGTTAATTTTGCGAATTCTTGTCCCTTCTATTAAACCCATAGCCTCTAATCTCCGTTTTCCAGGTTGTTTGAGCATAGATTTTTCAACAATAAAGTCGCTTCCCTTTGCGCAATCCGTTAAGTTCATTATACTCCCCTTTTCTAGTTATTGAATAAGATCTTCTGGCTCTTACAGCTTCGTGTTAGCATAGTTTTAAGCCTGTTGTGTAAGCTCAAATATATCTTGTAAATAATAACCATTATCAATTAAATATTATATACCTTTCTATACTAATGTCAATTAATTTTTTATTATTTCTTACCGATAACCGTTTCCTTTTTATGGTATACATCCAAAATAAAAAACCCGCCATCCCTTAAAGAGATGCGGGCAATACTGGCACACCCGGAGGGATTCGAACCCCCGACCTGCGGTTTAGGAAACCGATGCTCTATCCTACTGAGCTACGGGTGCTCATGAGAACAAATCTTATTTTACAACCATAATAAAGCTTTGTCAACCGACTTAAAATTCAAATGAATTATGAGCTCTCGATTGATTTGTGATTGCAACAGCGACTGGAATATATTTATTATTTGTTTATCTCAATACCTGGGGGTTTACAGCATGAAAAGGATGTCGTCCGCTAAAGAAGTTAATTATATTCTGCGCCGATTCCTTGGTCATATGTAGACTGGTTTCAATGGTGTTGGTTCCAATATGCGGAGTGAGCACAACATTATCCATCTTAAGTAAGCCTGGTGAGATGTGAGGCTCCCCTTCGTAAACATCCAAGCCTGCCCCAGCCAGTTTTCCTTCCGCCAATCTATTAACCAATGCTTTTTCATCAATGACAGCACCTCTTGCGGTGTTGATGAGATAAGCACCAGGTTTCATTATGGACAACTCTCGTTCTCCAATTAGATGCTTAGTTTCATTCGTTAGGGGAGTATGGATGCTTAGTACATCTGCTGCCTTGAGCAAATCATCCAGTCTTTTGTATGCTACATCCAGTTCCATTTCTATTATTGGGTCTAACCTTTTGCGATTATAATATGATATTCGCATACCAAATGCCGAAGCTCTTTTAGCCACTGCACGACCAATACGTCCCATACCCACAATGCCCAGTTCTTTTCCATATAGTACCCGGCCCAAATTATTTAACATACCCCAAGATGAGCTATCACCTCTGCGAAGCAAGCGATCAGTTTCTGATATTCTACGCATAACATCCAGCATCAAACCCATGGTGAGCTCTGCAGTGGAGTCAGTTACCACATCAGGTATGTTAGTCACCAGGATGCCTCTTTCGGTGGCAGCTTTAATGTCAATATTATCAAAGCCAGACCCGTATACACTTATGATTCTCAGTTTTGCAGCTGCATCCATTACTTCTTCATCTATGTTAACGGCAGCAGCTATAATACCCGAACAATCGCAAATAGAACTTAACAGGTCCGATTTTGGCATGGAACCTTTTTTATATCTAATTACATCAAATTGCTCTTCTAAATCCTGAAGACCTTCCACTGGAAGAGGAAAGGTCACCAGTATCTTTTCCCTGTTCACGTCCAGCCTCCTAAAACTTCTTAATTTCTTTAGTACACTATACTTAATAGCTCTTTAAGTTAACTATACTATCTATTTTACTTTTTTGCAATTATAGGAAAATTAAATTCAAGAAGTGTTTAAATACATAAAAGGTCGGAATAAATCCGACCTTAAGAGAGTTTATTTTTATTATTTATCATAACCAGAAGCTTCTTCATATAGAGAATAGCTAATCTCAAAGCTTTCTTCGTCTGTAATGTAAA
>JAAZEK010000113.1 GCA_012512335.1 Clostridiales bacterium
CAGGAAAATAGAATAGAAGTATTTGTAAACATGCATTATCTTTGGTATAATATAAATAATACCAAAATAAAATTGGGAGGTGGAAAGGTTGACACAACAAAATACCGATAACTATGGGAAGATTACCTTTGCTGATGAGGTCATAGCCATTATTGCAGGTTTGGCAGCAACAGAAATAGCAGGAGTTGCAGGCATGAGTGGTGGTCTCGCTGGTGGAATTGTAGAAATGTTGGGCAGAAAGAACCTATCCAAAGGCGTTAAAGTAGAAGTAGGGGACAAGGAAACTGCAATAGATCTCTTTATAGTTGCAGATTACGGTGTAAGGATACCTGAAATGGCCTGGAACATACAAGAAAATGTTAAGAAGACCGTAGAAAACATGACTGGTCTAGAAGTAAAAGAGGTAAACATACACATTCAAGGGGTTGTTTTTGAAAAAGAAAAGAAAGAAGAAGCCCCACCAAAAGTAAGGTAAGAAAAAACCCTCTGATTTATCAGAGGGTTATTGGTATTGTAGACAAAATGTCTTGTATTGTAGAAAGGACTGATTCTTATGAAATTAAAGATAGGTGATCGTATATTGCTTATCATTTTGGTTCTTATTATTATGTTGTTTTCCCTTGGACTCCTTGCTATAGCCATAGGCATAATACCAGCTAATAGCATTAGCTCATTTATAAGCGAAGCTAACCATGGTATGACTGCTATAGTTACAGCTGCTATTGCTGTTATCCTGTTTGTCGTAGGTCTTAGGCTTCTAGTAGCAAGCTTGATTCCACCAAAAGCACTGAGTACCATATTGGCTACTAATGAACTTGGGGTAGTTCGAGTTTCTGTTGCTACTCTTGATACTCTTACCCAGAAAGCTGTTCAAAATTTTCAAGAAGTAAAGGAAGTAAAAAGTCTTGTGCTTCCCGATGCAGATGGAGCTAGAATTCAGCTTAAAATAACTGTATTACCCGATGTTCCAATGCCCGAACTCACCCAATCTATTCAAACTAAAGTGAAAGAATATATAGAATCCCTTTCAGGTATTAACGTGAAGGAAGTACAGGTATACATAGAGAACCTGAGTATTGCAAAGCCAGTGCGAGTTGAATAGGAGGGAAGGAATGAAGGAATTCTTGAAGCTCTCTTTTGATAAACACAGAGGGAAAATAATTGGTCTCTTATGCGGACTAATATTTGGCATTTTCATTCTAGCCTTGGGTTTCTGGCGTGGCTTGTTTTTAACAATATGCATAGCCATTGGCTATTGGATAGGTAAAATGTACGATAAAGAGGAAAATTTTCTTGCCTCTTTAATTGCTGTTTTACCAGAAAGCATACGTAATAAAATACAATAATTAAAATCAATCCTAGGAGGATACCATGGCACGACGATCAGCCAGAGAAGCCGCAATGAGCTTATTGTACCAAAGTAATTATACTCAAGAGTATGACCTTGATGCACTTAAGGATATGGGAGAAGAATGGGAATTGGACGAAAGTGACATTCCATACATTGACGACATTCTTTCTGGATGCAAGCGTTATATTGAAGGAATCGATGAACTTATCACCACCCATGCTAAGGGATGGAAATTTGAGCGAATTTCCAAGGTTGATTTATCTATATTGCGCTTAGCAATCTATGAAATATTATATCGAGATGATATACCAGAAAGCGTATCCATTAATGAAGCTGTTGAACTGTCTAAAAAATACGGAGGAGAAAAGTCAGGCTCTTTTGTTAATGGCATTTTGGGCACAGTTATTCGTAGTCAAAAGAATTCCTTAGCAAAGAACAATGATACTGAATAGGACAACTAGTGCTGAAATAAGTTGAAGGAGGAATTTTATGGCTATTATAATTGATGGCAAAAAGATTGCTAAATATATAAAAGAAACTATCAAAGAAGATATAAAGGAGCTAAAACAACAACACAGTCTTATACCTGGCCTCTGTGTTGTTTTAGTTGGAGATGACCCTGCTTCAATGGTTTATGTAAGAAATAAGGAACGAGCCTGTAAGGAAGTTGGAATAAGTTCTACTGTAATTTACATGAAAGAAGAAACAACAGAAGAAGAGCTCTTGACAACCATCAACACCCTTAATCAAGATAACCGAGTACATGGAATTTTGGTACAATTACCTCTTCCTAAACACATTAATGAAGAAAGTATTATTAATGCCATTTCACCTAGCAAGGATGTTGATGGCTTTCATCCAATCCATGCAGGGATGTTGATGAATGGACAGCAAGGTTTGGAACCCTGTACTCCTAAGGGCATTATAAGGCTTATTGAAGAAACTGGACAAAGTATTTCTGGAAAGAATGTAGTGGTAATTGGAAGAAGTAACATTGTAGGTAAACCCGTAGCTCTTATGCTTTTACAAAGGAACGCAACTGTAACCATAGCACATTCAAAAACACAAAATCTTAAGGAAGTAGCTCATAATGCGGACATTTTAGTTGTTGCTATAGGTAGACCTAAATTTGTTGATAGTAGCTATATTAAGGAAGGTGCTATTGTAATTGATGTTGGCACAACAAGGGTCGAAGGCTCATTATATGGTGATGTGGATTTTGAAGATGCTAAGGACAAAGCTGGATATATAACTCCAGTACCAGGTGGTGTTGGTCCAATGACCATAACCATGCTTTTGGAAAATACACTGGCGGCAGCTAAGAGAACACTATGAGTAATCCCGTTATTTTAACAGTCCACCAATTGAATGATTACGTGCGGGTACTACTAGCACGAGATCCTTTGCTTCAGAGAGTTTGTGTAAAGGGAGAAATATCCAATTTCAAACACCACTCATCTGGACATATGTATTTTTCTCTTAAGGATGAGCAGGATCGCATACAGTGTGTATGGTTTAAGCAGAGAAGAAGTGGTATAAGCTTCCCTGTTAAAGATGGTATGCGAGTGGTAGTAACGGGTACTGTCTCACTTTACACAAGAGATGGTCAATATCAACTGTATGTAGATAATATGGAACGTGATGGTCAGGGCAACCTCCACCTTGCTTTTGAAGAATTGAAAAAAAAGCTTAGAGAGGAAGGGCTATTTGATGATGATCTTAAAAAGCCACTTCCAGTATTGCCTAAAAAAATTGCAATCATTACCTCACATACAGGTGCGGCTGTTCGTGACATTATTCGTGTTATTACTCAGCGAAACCCATATGTTGAACTGCTTATTATCCCTGTTACTGTTCAGGGGCAGGGTGCCGCTATGCAGATAGCAAAGGCTATTGAGTATGCAAATACAAGAAACGATTTAGATCTTATTATCACAGGTCGTGGTGGTGGATCAATTGAGGAACTGTGGGCTTATAATGAAGAAATAACCGCAAGGGCTATTTTTAACTCAAATCTGCCTATTATTTCTGCTGTAGGTCATGAGACAGATTTTACCATAGCAGACTTTGTTGCAGATTTACGAGCCTCAACTCCATCCAATGCTGGTGAATTAGCTGTGTCTGAAACGAGCACATTGATGTCCATCATTAAAAGCATACAAAAAAGCTTATCAAATGCAATGGATTTCAACATTAGTCGTAAACACCATAGTCTGGAATTACTAAAGAAGCATTATGTTTTTCAGACCCCACGATTGGTAGTAGATCAACACAGTCAATACCTTGATCAATTGATTCAACGAATGAGTCATGCTGTAGAGTCTCATTATAATCGTGCTCGAGAACAAATGTCACAACTGGTTTCTTCATTACAGGCATTAAGTCCCTTAGAGGTTTTGGCACGTGGTTATGCGATTCCTTTCAGAGAAGATATGGCAAAGCCAGTTAGATCTATCAAACAATTATCACCTAAACAACAGATTAGATTGCTATTTCAAGATGGACAAGCAGTTTGCACAGTGAATGAAGTGGCTTCTACATCTAATTCTACGGAGGATAATATAAGGAGAAAATAATATGGAAGATAAGTCTTTAAAAAAATCCAATCTTGCCTTTGAGGATGCCATAAAGGAATTAGAGAAAATTGTAGAGGAACTAGAAAAAGGCGATGTTTCTCTGGAGAAATCTTTGGATTTATATAAACGTGGTGTTGAATTAACTAATTTGTGTAATCATAAGTTAACAGAAGCACAAGGAGTGGTACGGATATTGTCACGAAACTCATCCGGCGAGCTTCAAGAAACAGAATTTGATATTGATGAGAAGGGGACTCGTTAAGTATGGATTTTAATAAAGCTTATAATGAAAAGCTTACATACATAAATCACAGCCTCGAAAACCTGCTGAAGGATAGAGACAGCCATCCTGCTGTTCTGAGTGCCATGGAATACAGTCTATTAGCAGGTGGGAAACGATTACGTCCGGTATTGTTACTTTCTGCATATGAACTAGCATACCTGCAGGATAACAGCCAGAAGATTGAGATAACTAAATCAGAGTTGGATTTCATCCTGCCTATGGCATGTGCTATAGAGATGATTCATAATTATTCTCTCATTCATGACGATCTTCCTGCTATGGATAATGATGATTACAGAAGGGGCAAGCTCACCAATCATAAGGTATTTGGAGAAGCCACAGCAATTCTTGCAGGTGATGGACTATTGAATCTGGCTTATGAAGTTATGCTAGAAAACATCCCGGATTCTCCGCAAATGATTAACAATTATGTCAAGGCAATGTCAGAAATTGCCTATTCTGCTGGTATATCTGGAATGATAGGTGGACAGATTGCTGATATGGAAAATCAGGGCGAAGCTAATGAAGAGGAAATGTTAAAATATATACATACTCATAAAACGGAAGCTTTGATTACCGCTTCTTTAAAAGCAGGGGTTTTAGCTTATAATAATGAACCAGAGGTATTAAATGGTGTAATAGCCTACGGTAAAGCTCTTGGACTTGCCTTTCAGATTACAGATGATATATTGGACTTAACTGGGGAGTTTTCTCAGTTAGGAAAGGCTACTGGCCAAGATGAAAAAATGGGCAAGCAAACTTACCCTGCTAGATATGGTTTAGAAAAGTCCAAGGTCCTAGCTCGTGAATACATTGATGAATCAATTTCATGTTTAGAGCCTTTTGGTACAAAATCAGAATTTTTAAAATTTCTTTCCTTGTCTATATTGGACAGGAAACGTTGAGGGAGGAATCCTGTTGTCAGTAGTCACGGAAATTGCACAGAACCGAATCTTATGGAATAGTATACTAGCCTGGTTTATAGCCCAGGTATTTAAGGTGTTTTTAACTCTCATTCTTGATAAGCGCTGGGATTTTGCTCGTTTTGTTGGCTCAGGAGGAATGCCTAGCTCGCACTCAGCTATTATGACCTGCATGGCAACTTCTATAGGTATGCAGGAAGGATTTCATTCACCCATATTTGCCCTGTCAGTAGCTAGTACCCTAGTAGTTATGTACGATGCTGCAGGCGTACGAAGAGCAGCTGGAAAACAAGCAATTGTTTTGAATGAAATAGTTAGGGAGCTGCAATCCAAGCACACGATAACAGAAGGAAAACTGAAGGAATTATTAGGACACACTCCTATAGAAGTAATTGCAGGTGCAATCTTGGGAATTCTAGTAGCTGTGCTTTAACCTAACTTGTTGACTTCTTGAATAAATGATATAATCTACACTTGCATAAGCTGACTTATTTATGCTTGTCAAATAAGTCATAGATAAAAGAGAGGATACCATGATGTCATTGTTAGACAAGATAAAACAACCCAGTGATTTGAAAAGTTTCAACCAGCAAGACCTCCCGATTCTAGCACAGGAAATAAGGCAGTTTATATTACAAAAAGTGTCGGAAACCGGAGGCCATTTGGCATCTAATCTTGGTGTTGTTGAACTTACCTTGGCTCTTCACTATGTATACAATAGCCCTATAGACAAAATTGTTTGGGATGTAGGGCATCAAAGCTACGTACACAAAATTCTTACATCTCGCAGAGAAGAATTTCACACCCTCCGTCAATACGGCGGGCTTAGTGGCTTTCCCAAACAAAGTGAAAGCATCCATGATGTCTTTGAAACTGGGCATAGTAGTACCTCAATATCCGCCGCCCTAGGCTTGGCCAAAGCGAGAGATCTAAAAGGAGAAAGCAATAATGTTGTGGCTGTTATTGGAGATGGAGCGCTGACAGGTGGCATGGCACTAGAGGCACTAAATGATGCAGGTAGATTGAATACCAGTTTTACTGTTATTTTAAACGATAACGAAATGTCTATTGCCCCTAATGTAGGTGCTATGGCTTCATATCTGACTAAAATTCGATCCAATCTAAGGTATAAGTGGTTTAAGAAGGAATTCGCTCAATTTTTGCGAAGTGTTCCACTGATTGGAGAATGGGTGGCGGGAAAATTAGAGAAGCTAAAAAATAGTTTTAAATACCTGTTGGTACCCGGAGTTTTGTTTGAAGAATTAGGTTTTACTTATATGGGACCTGTTGACGGCCATGACTTACCCACACTTATTTCTACCCTAAATCGAGCGAAGCGATTACAAGAGCCTACCCTTATTCATGTAATTACTCGAAAGGGGAAGGGGTATTATTACTCGGAAACCGACCCTGCTCAGTACCATGGAGTAGCTCCCTTTGATATTGAGAATGGTGAAAATACTTATAATGGAAAATCGGTTTCTTATTCTAAAACATTAGGAATTCATCTTTCCAAGCTAGGATCTATTCATCCCGAACTTACCACCATCACTGCTGCTATGCCTGATGGCACTGGTCTGTCATATTTTCAAAATCGATTTCCCAATCGCTTCTTTGATGTAGGTATTGCAGAGCAACATGCGGTCACCTTTGCAGCTGGGCTAGCAATCAGTGGTCTAAGACCAGTAGTTGCAATATATTCTACCTTCTTACAGAGAGCCTATGATCAAATTGCTCATGATGTATGTCGTCAAAATTTACCCGTAATATTTGCCATTGATCGAGCGGGGTTGGTGGGCGAAGATGGTGATACCCACCATGGAGTCTTTGACCTAAGTTACCTAATCCATTTACCTAACCTAAGCATTATGGCGCCTAAGAATACAGAAGAATTAAAATATATGTTGGAGTATTCACTAGAAATCAACTCACCTATAGCCATTCGTTATCCAAAGGAAAGCACCAAGTTAGCAGAGGAGTTGCCTTCTGCCCCTATTTCCTGTTTAAATTGGGAAGTCTTGCATAAGGGTCAGGATATAGCTATTCTTGCTGTAGGGACGATGGTGGAGCTCGCATTGCAGACAATGGATTTATTGGACAAGAAAGGACTTAATCCCACCTTAGTCAATGCGCGTATTGTAAAACCCTTGGATAGGTCGCTATTAGACAAGCTAGCAAAATCTGGACATACCCTCTTTATCACCATGGAAGAAAATGTATTAAATGGCGGATTCGGAAGCAGTGTTAATGAATACATTCTCAAAGAAAATAACGATATTCAAGTGGTAAATATCGGCATTCCTGATAGATATATCGAACATGGCAGTATACAGCAGCTGAGATATTCTCTTCATCTGGATCCTACATCCATAGCCTCACAAATTTTCAGCTCTACCAGAAAGGAGAAATCCCATGCAAGACTCTCATAAAGCACGGATTGATATCCTTTTGGTTGAAAAAGGCTTAGCAAGTAGTCGTGAGAAAGCGAAGGGAATTATTATGGCTGGATTGGTTTTTGTAGATCAGCAGCGTGTAGATAAGCCCGGAACCTCAGTAGCCGTAGATAGCAAAATTGAGGTTAAGGGTACAGACAATCCCTATGTCAGCCGTGGGGGGCTTAAACTAGAGAAAGCACTTGAGCAATTCGATGTTGAAGTTAAAGAACTTATTTGGCTAGATATTGGAGCTTCTACAGGAGGGTTTACTCATTGCTTATTGAATAATGGAGCAAGCCAGGTATATTCCATTGATGTCGGCTATGGACAACTTGCCTGGGAATTACGTCAGGATCCCAGAGTCATTGTTATGGAGCGGACCAATATACGGAATGTAAAAAGAGAGGATTTGGCAACTGTTCCTCAAGGCGCAGTTATAGATGTTTCCTTTATCTCATTGAAACTGGTTTTGCCTGTAGCCCTTGATCTCCTAGCTGATAATAGCACTATTATAGCTTTGATTAAACCACAGTTTGAAGTCGGAAAGGGTAAGGTTGGAAAAAAGGGTGTAGTCAGGGACAAACTATTGCATTTAGAGGTATTATCTGAGATAGTAAGTTATAGTGAAAGTTTGAATTTAAAATTGCTAGGTTTGGATTTTTCACCAATTACCGGTCCTGAAGGTAATATAGAGTTTCTAGGGTATTTCTCCAAGGGAAATACTGATGCTATTGAGCAGTCTCCTTCTCTCATAATAGAGGAGATTGTAAACAATGCTCATAAGTTTTTTGAAAAAAGCAGGTGATTAAATGATTAAGCTTGGTATTATATCCAATCTATCCAAGGACATCACAGGTGATAATACAAAAGAGGTTTTAAATGGTATATTAGAACGTAGTATGATACCTTTAGTCACTCCTTCTGTTTATCAGCTATGCCAACTTGGAAATCTTTTGGCAGAAGACGAAATATATAAGCAATCTGACCTTATATTGGTGCTAGGCGGAGATGGAACTATATTACATAGCTCCAGAAAAGCTGCTGAGTACCAAAAACCTCTCCTAGGAATTAACTTAGGACACCTAGGTTTCTTAGCTGAAGCAGAGATGGTTAATCTGCCATCAATACTGGATGCTCTAGCATTGGGCAAATACAAAATTGATAAGCGTATGATGATTGAAGCAAAGGTTATGCGAGGTCAGCAGGTTTTAAAGAGCGCTATTGCGCTAAATGATGTCATTGTTAGTAAAGGAGTGTATGGAAGAATAATACACTTAAACCTGAATATAAATGGTGAGTTTGTCAACTACTACGCAGCTGACGGTTTGTTGGTTTCCAGCCCAACTGGGTCAACTGCTTACTCATTATCTGCTGGCGGTCCAATTATAGATCCGGAAATGGAATGTCTATTAGTAACACCTGTTAGCCCACATACTCTTAATTCCAGACCAATTGTAACTCATTCCTCATCTTTGATAGAAATAGAGAGCATTGACAAAAATAGAGATGTACAGGTAACTATTGATGGACAGCAAATAGTTAATTTGACTGAAGGAGATCGTATTATAATTGAAAAAGCTAATCAAAAGACTCATCTAATACGTATTTCCGGTTACAATTTTTATAAACTTCTTCGAAATAAACTATTTGTCCGAAATGTTTAAGTACATTATTTTTCATAGGAAGTTTAAATAGAAATAAGGAAGGTCGTGGGAGTATGAAATATAGTAGGCATGCCATGATTCTAAAACTAATTGAAGAAAAGGACATTGAAACACAGGAAGAGTTGGTAAATGAACTTAGGGCTAACGGCATGGATGTGACACAAGCTACGGTATCCAGGGATATTAAAGAGTTGAGGATGGTTAAAGTTCTGGGTAAGGGCGGGATATACAAATACGCTGCGATAGAACGACAGGATACGGATACATCCGAGCGCATGATTAGAGTCTTTTCAGAGTCAGTTATCAGTATGGACCATGCCAACAATCTGATAGTTATTCGCACAATAGTTGCAGGCGCACAAGGAGCGGCTTCAGCTATTGACTCAATGAATTGGCCAGAAATCATTGGTTGTATAGCAGGAGATGATACTATTTTAGTTGTTATACGAGAGAATTCCATGGTAAATGACATATTGAAACGTTTCTCTAATATGATTCGATAGTGATTCAGATGTAGACTCTACTCCAATTGAATGAATAAGAGTTAACGAATTACTCATAGAAGTTAGCATTTCAATATAGGATAAATAGATAAATACATAAGGTAAGGTATGGGGGATAGCATGATTCGAGAAATTTCAATTCAGAACATTGCTCTTATCGACGAACTAACCATAAGCTTTGAAGAGGGCTTCAATGTATTAACAGGAGAGACTGGTGCTGGTAAGTCAATCATTATCGATTCAGTCAACTTAGCATTAGGTGAAAGAGCGGATCGTGAGTTAATTCAAACTGGTAAGAATTTTGCAAGGGTTGATCTTCTTTTTCAACTAACTAACGATAGAATGAATGAAACCCTTACAGAGTACGGTATACCTCCAGAAGAGGATGGTAGTCTTCTTTTGATGCGAGAACTGTCCATACAAGGTAGAAACTTGTGCAAGGTTAATGGTCGCTCTGTAACCCTAACAATGCTGCGTGAAATATCACGTCACTTGGTGGATGTTCATGGACAGCATCAGCATCAGTCATTGTTGACTCCAGAGTCTCATGTAGAATTTTTGGATCGTCTGGGAGGTTCTGATCTAGAAGAAACAATGGCTGAGTTACATCTAGCTTGGTCAACTTGGCAGGTAACTAAAAAGGAGATCAATAAGCTGCAGGGTTGGAGCGAAAATGGTGAAAGACGTAGTGATATCCTGAAGTATCAGATTGATGAAATTGATAAAGCTGCCCTGAAATCTGGTGAAGAAGAAAGCATACGTAAGGAACGTTCTATCCTTGCTCATGCAGAAAAAATAGCTAGCTCTGTGGCAGAAACCTATGAACTTTTGTATTCTGGTAACAAGAATGCTTCTTCCGTAATAGATGGGCTTTCTGTTGTAGTCAGTCAACTAAAATCCATCCAGGGAATTGATGAAAACTTAGACACAATTATTGAGAGTTTGGAAAGTATACAATATACCCTTGAGGATTCCGTGCATGAATTACGATTCTATCGTGATAGTTTTGAATATGATCCAGACCGCCTTGAAATGCTAGATGACCGATTAGAGCTTCTTTTAACCATGAAACGCAAGTACGGAGCGAGTGTAGAAGATGTGATTCAGTTAAAGGGGGAATTAGAGTCGGAATTAGACTTACTGGAAAACAGTCAGGAAAAGCTAGAAGCATTGCAAAAACAGTCTCATGATCAGTATCTTATTGTACTTAAGTGTTGTAGAATACTTTCTCAAAAAAGAAAAAAGGCTGCTCAATTCCTAGAAAAACAGCTAACAAAAGAACTGGTAGATTTAAATATGGGACGCACTTTGTTTCAGGTAAATATGAGCTCACCTGATCATGCAGCTGCAGAAGAGAATGATATTCCTGGAATTAGTAAGAATGGTTATGATAATGTAGAATTTCTTATTTCTCCCAATCTAGGAGAGCCTCTGAAACCCTTAGCTAAAATAATATCTGGAGGAGAAATGTCTAGACTGATGCTTGCCTTCAAAACCATATTAGGAGATTTGGATGAAATCCCCACAATGATTTTTGATGAGATTGATGTGGGAATTAGTGGGAGAACTGCTCAAAAGGTAGCTGAAAAAATTGGAGGTATTTCTAGAAACCGTCAGGTTATATGTGTGACACATCTTCCTCAAATCGCATCTATGGCTGATTGCCATTTTGTCATTGAAAAGAAGATTAGTGAAGAACATACTCGAACTCATGTAAGCAAATTGGATATTCAGGAACGAAAAGAAGAAATTGCCAGAATGATTGGAGGTAGCAATTTAACAACTCTTAGTTTGGAACATGCAGGTGAACTTATAAAATCTGCTATACAACAAAAAACAGAGCATTCTATTTGACTTTTTTGTTCCCAGTAACTAGCTTTTTATTCCCAGTATAAATCATTTCTAATAGGTTACCTTAAAACTAGTTATACTAGATTTCATTTTAGGTAAAAATAGAAAATGATTTAGTGGGAGCGTGCAGGATGAAAAGACGAGTATTAAAAAAAGCATTTGGCATTATATTGACAGCAATATTTTTGGTATTCAATTATTCTCCAATAGTTCAAGATATCTCTCGTTTACCTGCGGAATTGCAGATATTCCAAGGTGATACCCAGATACTGGATTTAAGGTTGCCAATAAAAGCAAGAATAAATGATAGTAACGAGTTAAATGTTCTAAAATTTAATGGTGATTCATTGAAAAGTCTTGAGGTTTATGATATCAGCCAGCCTTTGGCCATAGAGCCAGTTAATCAAGGTAATGTAGACCTTGACTTTATGCTATTTGGATTCATTCCCATCAAAAAGTTAACAATACAGGTTACTTCTCCTAAGAAGCTAATACCTGGTGGAAATTCCATAGGTGTATCATTGTATACAAATGGCGCACTAGTTGTTGGAACCTCCGAGGTAACAGACAAAAAGGGGATTACCCATTTTCCTGCCATAGATGCTGGAATTTTACCTGGGGACATTATAGAAAAGGTAAATGGAGTAACTGTAAAAGATGCAGCTCATTTAACCCAATTAGTGAACAAGGTGAAGGGTAAGTCAGTAGAACTAACTTGCAGAAGAGATAATCGTCTTTATGTAACGAAGATATATCCTATGATGGATGAAAGCGATAATAAATTTCGCATAGGTCTATGGGTAAGAGATAGCACCGCTGGTGTCGGAACATTAACCTTTGTAGATCCAGATACCAGATTTTTAGCTGCCCTTGGTCATGCTATAACAGACGTAGACACAGGATCACTCTTGTCTGTTAAAAATGGCGAAATTTCTGAATCGACTGTTATTGATGTAAAAATAGGTAAAAAAGGTTTACCTGGTGAATTAGTAGGGAATTTTTCTAGTGATAAAAATGCAATAGGAACCATTGTAAAAAATACGAGATATGGGATTTACGGGAAAGCAGACCGCAGTGTAACAAACCCTTTATACAAAGCTTTGCCAATTGCCTATCAGAATCAAATCAAGACTGGTAAAGCCACAATTTTGACAACAATAGATGATACTGGGATTCAAGAATTTGATATTCAGATAACCAAAGTAGTGAGACAAGCTTCTTCGGGAACAAAGGGTCTAGTTCTTGAAATATCAGACCCTAAATTGTTGAAAAAAACAGGCGGTATTGTTCAAGGAATGAGTGGGAGTCCCATTATACAAGATGGTAAGCTTGTAGGTGCAGTAACCCACGTATTTGTTAATGATCCAACAAAAGGATATGGAATTTTTATTGAATGGATGTTAGAAGAGGCGAATAAAATAATCGAAGAATAAGTGAAAATAATAAAAATTTCGTGAAACTAGGAGGAATCGCCAAAGATTTGTCGAAATGCTAGATTATAACATATATAGAACATATATAAATATAAAGTTTAATATTTGTTATTAGTGGAGCGATAGAACTGTATTTCTTTATTTTAATCCCTTAATGAGGATTATAGTTAGTATACATTACTGACAAGCCCATATTTGCATAACACAAATATGATTTTTCAACGATAAAGGCAAACCATTGGAAACGATGAGACGCAAAGCCAAAGGGCCTAAATCCTTATGGATATGGTAGCCGTGCCGCCGAAAGAAGAGTTATCTTTAGAGAGCGCACTTCTTCTTTAACTTTCTGTCCATAAGCAACTATAAATTTGTAAGAATGGTTTTAATGTAAATATATGTATAAAATAATAACAGGGGGCTAATTTAATGAATGAAAAACTCACGGTACTAATAGCTGATGATAACAAAGACTTTTGTGACATCATAGGACAATACTTATCAAAACAGAGTGATATTGATCTTGTGGGAGTTGTTCACGATGGTTTTGAAGCACTAAACCAAATTATTAAGCTCCAACCTGATGTAGTGGTTCTTGATATTATCATGCCTCATATGGATGGATTAGGTGTACTGGAAAAGCTGGCTGAAGAAGATAGTCTAGAAAATTTTCCAAAAGTAATCATTCTTTCAGCAGTTGGTCAAGATAAGATTACCCAGCGAGCCATTGCTCTAGGAGCCGATTATTACATGGTTAAGCCCTTTAATCTTGAGCTTTTTGTGAAGCGCATTCGTGAACTGGGCAACAACTTGCTTATATACCCCGATTATTTTTCATCTAATTTCTCCACTACTGAAGAGAAATTGGGAACTGAGTCTGAGTTGTTGGAAAACCCAATGTCATATCAGAACAATAGCTCAAAAACGAGTCATCAACGGAGTCTGGAAGCGGACATCACTAATATCATACATGAAATCGGTGTACCTGCTCATATAAAAGGATATCAGTACTTAAGGGAAGCAATCACTATGGTAGTTAACAATATAAATCTATTAAATGGCATCACCAAGGAACTATACCCTGGTATTGCACAAACCTTCAACACCACACCCAGTCGAGTAGAGCGTGCAATTCGTCACGCAATCGAAGTAGCTTGGAGCCGTGGACGGGTTGATACTATTAACAAACTGTTTGGATATACTATTCATGACGAAAAAGGTAAACCAACTAATGGTGAGTTTATTGCAATGATAGCTGATAAGCTTAGGATGCAATCACGGAGTTCTGAACAAAATATCGATTATAAAAATTAATTTACTGTACTATCAAGAATTGCATAAAATGTAACAAATATAAAACTAGCTTCGTTTTTAATATATAAAATCATTTACGAAGCTATTTCTTTTTGCTTATTATGAATAAATAGGATGATATTGCTAAAGATATTAATACTTTCGTTGGGAGTGTGATGCAATGATTCGCGGCAATGCTAAAAAAGATAAAAAAACCAAGAATTTAATAAATCGTCTTGGGCCATCTGATATTGCCATCATAGATCACAAGGATTTGGATGAAGTTGCCGCAATTCATCTAGTTGAACATAAAATTAAAGCTGTTATCAATTGCAATTGTTCTATCAGTGGAAGCTATCCAAATCAAGGTCCTAAAATATTAGCTGAGGCTGGAGTGTCACTATATGATAATGTCGGAATAGATTTCTTTATGTTAGTTGAAGAAAATGACCTAATAGAAATACATAATAACACTATATTTGTCAACCAACAAGCAATTTGCAGTGCAAGAGAACTGAGCGAGGAGGAAATAAAAAAAAAGATGGAGCAAGCATCAGAAAATATACGTGATGTGCTTCATGATTTTATAGATAACACTTTAGACTATGCTGGAAGAGAGAAAGATTTAATACTTTCACCGATTGATATGCCTAAGCTTACTGTAAATATGAATGGAAGACATGTACTGGTGGTTATTAGAGGTAAAAACTATAAAGAAGACTTAAAGGCCATTCGCTCATATATTGAAGAAATAAATCCCATCATGATTGGAGTTGATGGTGGTGCAGATGCCTTGTTGGAATTTGGATATGTACCAGATATTATAATCGGAGATATGGACAGCGTCAGCGATCATGCCTTGAGAAAATGCACAGAAATTATTGTCCATGCCTATCCCGATGGACGAGCTCCAGGTTTAAAGCGAATTCGAAAATTGGTGCTTAATTCATCTATCTTTCCTTACCCAGGAACAAGTGAAGATGTAGCCCTGATACTTGCATATGAAAATAAAGCGGAATTAATTGTTGCTGTAGGCAGTCATACTAATATGATAGATTTTTTAGAAAAGGGAAGACCAGGAATGGCAAGCACCTTTTTAGTAAGAATGAAGGTTGGTTATAAGGTTATTGACGCAAAAGGTGTAAGTGAGCTTTACCGTAACAAATTAAAGCCCTCTTATTTAGCAGCTATGTTCTTATCTGCACTTTTTCCTATCGGAATGATAGCCAAAATGTCCCCCATGATCCAGGAGTGGTATCACTTGATTACTTTGAGATTAAAAATATTAATAGGGTTGTAGGTGAGCTGTATGATCAATATTAAATATTATGTATTTCTAATGGTAGGTATTTTTCTTTCTATGGGATTGGGAATGATGATTGGAATTACTTTGGAGAATCATAATATTATAGAAAATCAGCAGACTCAATTGATTCACCAAATTGAAGATCGCTTTGTAAACCTTCAAACTGAAGCAACACAATTAAAAATGGAACTCACTAGTGTTAATGATCAAAGAGAACAATTGCATGAATTATCCTCCCTTATGTTTGAGGAAATTATTCAAAATAAGCTATCTAGTGTTCACGTAGGAGTAATCACATTTTCTCAGCAGAGCTCCATGGATGATATGCTGGATTTCTTACGATTTACAGGTGCATCGGTGGAATCAGCCCTTAGCTTGATACCTAATACTCACATTGATAGTGAAAAAACAGTACATGCAATTCAACAGGCTGATGAGTTTATATCTACAATGATACAGGAGTTGGTATATAACATGACCTATGGTGAGTTGACGCCGCTAATTGAAGAAGCAGAAGGCCTTTTCATAAATTCTTACATTCGACAGTATTCATTTCCTGTAGATGCTATTATTCTATTAGGTCAAGGTTCTTCTACTTTAACACATGACAAAATTCTAATAGAAAAAGCGAAAGAAGCAGGAATTATAGTAGTTGCTGTTGAGTCTGGGCAAGTAGAAACTAGCAATATGTCTACCTATAAAACTTTGGGGATTTCAACGGTAGACCATGTTGAGTCAATATATGGAAGACTAGCTTTAGCATCAGTGTTATCTGGCCATGTTGGGAATTTCGGGTTCGGAGAGGACGCTTTGGATCTGCTACCAAGCCCTCTGTTCTTTGTATATGATTCTATGGAACCGAATGAATCGGTTAGTGAAGGTGGCATTCAATGATTAACAAAAATTCTAAAGTGGGGATTATCATTCCTGCATACAATGAAGAAGATAAAATTAAGAATACCATAGAGTCTATAAAGCATCTTCCTTGGATTGAACGTATTCTTGTAGTTGATGACGGTTCAGATGATAACACTGCTAATTTTGCTTCTGAAGCAGGCGCAGACGTTCTTTCTCTTCATAGAAACAGGGGGAAGGCATATGCAATGAAAACTGGTTATTTTAATTCAAATAGTGATATTCTTGTTTTTCTAGATGCTGATATAGTAGATGGTGCTGCTCAAATAAGTAAATTAGTAGACCCTATTTGGAATGGGGAAGCAGGAGCTGTTATCGCTCATTTTCCTATGACAGCTGGAGGTGGAGGATTCGGCTTGGTGAAGGGCTTAGCTAAAAAGGGTCTTAATATATTAACTGGTCAAAAGCTAACCAGTGTGCTATCTGGTCAAAGGGCTTTCCTTCGCACTGAATTATCTCCAGATTTTTTTGACTATAGAGGTTTTGGAATAGAATTTGGCATGACTGTAGATATGTTAAATAATGGTATAAAAATAAAAGAAGTAGATGTTAATATGAGACATCGTTTGACTGGCAAAGACTGGGCTGGTTTTCGGCATCGATTTCGGCAGTTTTGTGATATATTTATTGTTTTATCTCGTAAATTAATAAAAAGAGCTATTCATAAAAGCTAGATGAGCAGCACTCAGCCTAAGGAGTAGGATAAAACTTGAATCATTATTGGACTATAATATTTCTATTTTTGTCATCAAGCATAGCTGTTATAATTTTTTTGATTATAAAGAATAGATTGTTATCATTTATTATGAGAAAAAATCTGTTTTCAATTAATTATTCAGGTAGACAGGTAGTCAATTGTGCTGGATTATTGATCTTCTTGCCAATATTCCTAGTGTCTTTGCTGGTTTTTTTGATACAACCAAACTTATCTCAGCTAATATTCGTTCTAATGATACCTCTACTTACATTTACAGGATTATTTGATGATATACTTGGTGATTCTTCTACTAAAGGCTTGTTAGGCCATGCTTCTGCTCTGCGTAAAGGTGAATTTTCCACTGGTTTTCTGAAGGCCTTATTAGCTGGCGTACTGGGTTTACTTCTTGCTTGGGCCAATTACAAAAATTTACTCATTATGATAATAGATATTTTTTTATTTTCCCTTTCAGTAAATACAATAAACTTATTAGATTTGCGCCCTAGTAGAGCAATAAAAGGATTTGGCTTATTGTTGATAATAATAGCTACTATAGCGCATTTTATAAAGCTGCATTTTATTCTTCCTACTATAATTGTACTGCTACTATACATAAGAGGTGAACTAGATGAAGTCTATATGCTAGGGGATACTGGGGCTAACTTGTTAGGTGGTATTCTAGGGTTTTATGGAGTTATGGTCTTGCATCCAATTGCAAAAGGAATTCTTTTGATACTACTATTCTCAATGCATCTTCTATCAGAATTTGTTTCTATTTCTAAATTAATTGAGCGAACACCATGGTTGTATAGACTGGATATGCTAGGTAGAGAGAGGAAAAGGAGTTATTGAAATGTTAGAACTTAGAATGGCTAAGGTTACTAAAGTCATCAGTAATAATGGTCAAACAACAGAACTTATTCTTGATATTGATCATCCCATAAAGAAAGCAGTTAATTATAATCTTGTTACTGGAAATATATCAGTAGGGGATTACTTGTATCTTAATACAACTGCCGGATCCTTGGCATTGGGAACCGGTGGATATCATTTTGTTATGGCAAATGCTTCAAATCAACATCATGATATGACCCAAGGTGGACATGGTATGAAACTTCGATATACTCCATTTCAAGTAAAGGTACCTTTTATTGAACAAGAATTAACTGATAAAAAAGTAGAAATCTATCAACTGCCTCTAGATTTGAAAGGAAGTATAATCTGCTTTGGAGAACTACATAGCATGATACCACCCTTATGTGCATACTTCCGTTATCACAGCTTAGATAAGCTGCGAATTGGTTATATCATGACAGACCACGCAGCTCTTCCCATATCTTTTAGTAAGAACATTGCTTTATTGAAAGAAAAAAAACTATTGGATACTACAATCACCATAGGAAATGCCTTTGGAGGTGATTATGAATGTGTTAATATATATACAGGATTACAAACAGCAGCACTGGTTGAAAACTGTGATATTATCCTGGTTTCAATGGGACCCGGTATCACGGGTACTGGAAGCAGTTATGGGTTTTCAGGATTGGATTTAGGCTTTTACATCAATCTTGCATATGGCTTAGGAGGGCAATGCTACCTAGTACCAAGAATTAGCTTTGCTGATAAGAGGGAAAGGCACTACGGCATAAGTCACCATACATTGACGATAATGAGGGATATCATCCAATCATCCATTCCTCTGATATTACCTATTCTTCAAAAGTCTCGTAATCAAATAATGATTAAGCAATTAAAAGAAAAGCAAATCTCTAACAGATATCATATTTGTTTTACAGATGGGGGAGGAATTAAAAAAGCTATGGAACATTTTCAACTTTCTGTCAGCTCTATGGGTAGAGATATTGAAGAAGATCCAGCCTTTTTCTTTGGAATCGGTGCTACTGCAAAGAAATTATTGTCTGTTTTTTCTATAAAGGACAGGTCATAAAATAAGCTTGTCTAACATAGTTATCAGTATAACGGATTTTAAGGGGGGCGGGCTTTGTGCTGAAACGATGGAAGATAGACATCCTTCAACATATACAAAAAAACATAACACTCTACTTAGTTACTCTCTTTGCCATCTTAACAGGCCTTGCTTCTGGGATTTTTACTGCAAGTTCTATGCCTGGAGATCAGAAAACTGCCTTAGGAACTTATCTACAAAGTTTTTTTCAACAATCTTCATTTGAACCTATAAAAAAAAGCTCGGTCTTTTTGCAGTCCCTTCTGCAAAACTTTCAAAGCACATTTCTTATCTGGTTATCGGGTATGTTTTTATTTGGAATACCATTTATTTTTCTATTAGTAGGAGCACGTAGTTTTTTCATAGGATTTGCCATTGGATTTTTAATCAATCAATATCAATTTGGAGGATTTTTATTTGCTTTACTCTGCATTTTACCTCAAACTATAATCTATTTAACTTCCTTCTTGGGCATTGGAGTTCTTGCGTTGGAGAATTCTATAGATAAACTGAAAAACAGGAAAGTAACACAGCCCAAAGAGCAGATGAAGAGAAATACCGGCATTTATACTTGGAAAACCTTAAGTATATTCTTTTTATTGATACTAGGCTGCCTTTTTGAGGCATATATTAGTCCGATTTTCTTTAGTTTGTTTCGTTGGGTATTCAAATAAATTATGCTCTATTAAAAGGATTTCTATATTTTTTGTTGAATACTTAATAAGCAAATGTCGAAGGAGCTTTTATTATAATGGGTTTTTATTTACATAAGTATTCAACCTATCTAAAATCCGAAAGGAATTTATCAGATAACACCATGGAGTCCTATTTAAGTGACTTAAGACAATATATAGAATTTCTCAAATCTAAAGAAATAGTTGAGGCGGAGAATTCTTCTAATGCTTTGGTGGTATCTTATATGCTATCTCTTGAAAAAGAAGGGGTGGCATCCTCTAGTATACATAGAAAGCTTTCATCCTTAAGAGGCTATTACAAGTATTTATTCTGGAATGGTTTGGTAAGTAAAGACCCTACTACCAATCTAGTACCACCCAAAAGCCAAAAGAAAATTCCTGATGCATTAACCTTTGATGAGGCAACCCGTTTGCTAAATCAACCTCAGGGTAAAGACGCGAAATCTATTAGAGATAAGGCTATGTTAGAGCTTTTATATGCTACAGGAATCAGGGTAAGTGAGTTAATTTCCCTTAACTTGGAGGATATTAATAGTCAGCTTGGTTATTTGCAATGTGTTGGACAAGCCTCTAAGCACAGGATCATAGCTATTCCTCAAGTAGCTCTGCAACATCTAGAGAACTACTTGAAAAAAGCTAGAGAAAAGCTAGTAAGAAATTCTGGTGAAGAAAAAGCACTTTTTGTGAATACTCAAGGAAAACGCATGACACGACAGGGTTTCTGGAAGATAATAAAATACTATAAGGAAACAGCGAAAATCGATAAGGATGTTACTCCACAAACTCTTCGCCATTCTTTTGCTGTACATTTAGTAGATAAGGGAGCTGATATGCGATCAGTTCAGGAAATCCTAGGGCATTCCGATATTTCTACGACTCAGGTTTACAGCCAGCTTCATTCCGAAATGAAAAAACAAGTATCATCAGAATCCAATGAAAAATAAGTATAAGTAGAAGAGAGTTCTTACTTGAACTTTTTTCTTTGTTTAATCTGATTTTATACTGGTTAGGATATTTAAAGAAACAATCATTCAAAAGATCAGAAAGAAAGGTAATATGAAAATTATGGTAGATAGAGTGTTTTTAATTGTAATGGATAGCCTTGGAGTCGGAGAAATGCCAGATGCTGCAGAATATGGTGATGAAGGTAGCCATACCTTGGGCAACATTATTAAAGAATTAGGTGGCCTAGATATACCGAACTTGGTGCAATTAGGCATTGGAAATATATACGACATCGATATTCCATACAGTGATCCTTCTCCAATTGGTAATTATGGGAAAGCTAGTGAGGTATCCAAAGGAAAAGATACCACCACTGGACATTGGGAAATTGCTGGTATTCAGATGGAAGATCCTTTTCCAGTTTACCCAGATGGATTTCCACCCGTAGTAATGGATGCCTTTCATAAAGCTATAAATAATGAATCCTTATGGAACAAACCAGCATCTGGTAGTGAAATCATAAATGTACTTGGGGATGAACACATAAAAACAGGGAAAGTTATAGTTTATACTTCTGCAGACAGCGTTTTCCAAATTGCAGCTCATGAGGATATTGTACCTCTAGATGAACTATATAGGTACTGTGAAGTAGCAAGGAATATTTTGCAAGGAACACATGGGGTTGGGAGGGTTATCGCACGTCCTTTTGTCGGTAGATCTGGAAATTATGTAAGAACCAAAAATAGAAAAGACTTTTCTTTACCTCCAGTTGGACCTACCATATTGGATGTGTTAACAGAAGAAGCCATTTTAACCACTGGAATAGGTAAAATAAGTGATATTTTTAATGGACGTGGGCTGGGAAAATCCATTGTGGCTAAGACTAATGAGATTGGAATAGATGAAATTCTTAGATTGATAAACAGCGATATAAAAGGATTGTTTTTTGCCAATCTGATAGATTTTGATCAGCTTTATGGACATAGAAATGATGTGCAGGGTTATGGAGCAGCTATAGAAGCCCTTGATAGAAGAATTCCAGAGTTACTGAAATCCCTGAAAGATAATGATGTGCTAATACTCACAGCTGATCACGGATGTGATCCAACTACACCTAGCACTGATCATTCCAGAGAATACATACCTGTGTTGGTATATGGGAAAACACTCAAAAAAGGAGTAGATCTTGGCATACTTAACTCCTTCAGCGATATTGGAGCAACTGTATTGGATTTGCTTGGTGTAGAACCCAAGTTAAAAGGCACCAGCTTTTTAAGCGATATAAAAAGATAGAAAACTAGAGAAATAGAAATTATTATTAACAGGAGGATGATAAGCTTGTTTCAAAAAGCAGCGGAATATATAAGGACACGATTGCCTGAAAATCAAATACCAAAGATAGGATTAGTATTAGGTTCTGGACTGGGTGTTCTTGCAGATAACATAGAAAACCCTCTGTATATCCTTTACAAAGATATTCCAGGTTTTCCTCAAACAACAGTAGAAGGCCATGCAGGAAGGTTTGTATATGGTTGTTATCAAGGGAAAATAGTATTAGCCATGCAAGGACGCTTTCACTATTATGAAGGCAAAAGCATCGATGATGTTGTATTTCCCGTTAGAGTAATGAAAATACTTGGGATAGAGATTTTAATTTTAACAAACGCTGCTGGTGGAGTAAATATAGATTATCAACCAGGAGACTTAATGCTAATTACTGACCATATAAATATGAGTGGTGTCAGCCCCTTACGCGGTAAAAACCTGGATGTTCTAGGTGGACCTAGGTTTCCAGATATGAGTTTTACATACGACCCCGAACTTAGACAATTAGCAATTAACGCTGCAAAAAATCGAAATTTAGATTTGAAGACTGGAGTTTATGCTATGATGCAAGGTCCAAGTTTTGAAACACCTGCAGAGATAAAAATGCTACGAACTTTAGGTGCTGATGCAGTTGGTATGTCGACAGTACCAGAGGCAATTACTGCCGTTCATGCCAAAATTAAAGTTCTTGGTATTTCTTGTATTACAAATATGGCTGCTGGAATTTTGGAACAAGCTTTGACTCACGAAGAGGTGATGGAGACGGCGGATAAGGTGAAAGGAAAATTTATCTCCTTACTAGAAACTGTGATTTCTGCCATTTAACCCATCGAATAACAAACTTTCTTGTTGGAAAACCTATTTAATAGAAAAGGCTAACAAGGAGGGATAAAATGAGGAAATTTCGAAACAGCTGTATGTCTTTTTTATTAGCTATTTTGCTAGTAATGATAAATATTACCATTGTCCATGCCGATCAACCGCCATTAGACTTACAAGCAAAATCTGCCATATTGATGGATTATGAAACTGGTACTGTTCTATATGAGAAAAACCCCGATGAAAAGCTGCCTATAGCCAGCCTTAACAAGATTATGACTATCTTGATCGTGTTAGAAGCTATAGATGATGGGAAGCTAAGCTTAGATGATAAAGTTCAAATTAGCGAATATGCATCGTCTATGGGAGGCTCCCAAGTCTTTTTGCATGAGGGAGAGAGTATATCAGTAGATTCGCTTCTTAAGGCAGTTGTAGTAGCATCGGGTAATGACGCGAGTGTTGCCTTGGCTGAAAAAATAGCAGGTTCTCACGAGGTGTTTGTGTCTCGAATGAATGACCGGGCAAAAGAATTGGGTATGAGCAATACTCGCTTTGCCAATGCGACAGGTTTACCTGCTGAAAATCATTATTCGACTGCCAAGGATGTATCATTAATGTCCAGAGAACTTCTAAATCATCCATTGTTTTACCGTTGGAGTACGATCTGGGTAGATACTTTAGATGAAAGTCGTAACAAAACAGAGCTTGCTAATACCAACAGGTTAATTCGATTCTATGATGGAACCGATGGTATTAAAACTGGCTCAACCCAGGAGGCAGGTTATTGCTTATCTGCGACAGCTAAACGAGGTAACATGCGACTTCTGTCAATTGTACTGAATGCACCCAGTACCAAAATACGATTTGGTGAATCTTCCAAAATGATGGATTACGGCTTTGCAAATTATGAAGTAGTTTCCATATTGAAGAAGGACCAGGTCGTGGAAAATCAGCTTCCTATATCTGGAGGTAAAGAAGAATTGATTAATGGAGTAGTTTCTGAAAATGTAAGTTTTTTGATAAAATCAGGAGACTCCAAGGAATACGAGAGAGAAATAATTTTAGATGAAAAAATTAGTGCACCCTTAAATATGGGAGATAAGATCGGTACATTAAACTTAAAGCAAGATAATAAAGTAATAAAATCTCTAGATATTGTTTCTGATCGGGAAGTTCTAAAAGCAAATGTATTTGATTACTTTAAAAAGATCTTTGATGATTGGGTTAGAAAGTAAAATCATAATGTTAATGTGGAAGAGCTAAAAAAGTGTGCAGTAGCACACTTTTTTGTGTTATAATAAATACATTAATGAAGCAAAGCCTTAGGCCTTTGCACTGATATTTGGAGGATAGTAAATGTTTCGCCAACCTATTGAAATACTGCTCAGTCTACCTGCTGTGTTTTTGGCTATATCTTTTCATGAATTCGCTCATGCTTTCACGGCAGATAAACTTGGCGATGATACACCAAGAAAACAAGGGCGCTTAACTCTAGCTCCCTTGGCCCATGTAGATTGGACAGGCCTAATCCTATTTGCTTTATTTGGTTATGGATGGGCAAAACCTGTGCAAGTAAACTCTTCTAATTTTAAGAATAGGAAACTAGGAGATATACTTGTATCTTTATCCGGACCTGTAGCTAATTTCTTAGTCGCAATACTAAGCCTTTTAGTATATGTCACTTTAATGGCAGTTAACTCAGCTACTCCTGTAATGGATACTATCCTAGCAGTGGTAAATTATTCTATTTATTTGAACATTATTTTTGGCTTGCTTAATTTAATCCCAATTCCACCACTAGACGGGTATCGTATTTTGAAATCTCTCTTTTTTCGATCATTTACCAGACTTTTTATGGCATATGAAAAGGTAGGTATTTTCATTTTATTTGCTTTTTTATTATTTGGTCTGTTTGATTTGGCTGTCAGCCGACCTGCACTATCCATATACCAATTTTTATTGACTTCAGGCCAAAGCATACTAGAATTAATAAAGTAGGGAATAGGGGTGTTTGGATAATATGGCATATTTGGTTAAACTACAGGAGTTCGAAGGTCCGTTAGACTTATTACTACACTTAATTTCCAAATCTAAAGTTCAAATTGAGGATATTTCTATAACAGAAATTACAGAACAATATTTAGAAGCACTACAATTGATGGAAGAATTTAACATTGATGTTGCAAGTGAATTTTTGCTAATGGCTTCAACTTTAATGTATATAAAGTCCTGTAGTCTTGTACCGAAAATCCAACCAGATTTGGAAGACCAGGAAGAAGGGGATCCCAAGCAGGAGCTTATTACTCGTTTACTAGAATATAAAAGATTTAAAGAAGCTGCAGTAAGAATGAAAGAAAGAGAAGCCTATTTTTCTGGTATGTTCTACAAGCTTCCAGAAGAATTGTATTTGGATGAAGGTAAGGATGCCATACCTTCTGATTTTAATGTTGATGAACTACAAAGAGCACTGAATGAGCTTTTAAAAGCAAGAGGTAAAATTATAAAAGAAGATATTATCCCTATGGTTCATGAAATCAAAAGAGATCCAGTTACCATACATGAGAAAGTGAATCTTCTCAAGAGTTTTTTTAACCAACACCAGCAAGCTACATTTTTTAGTATCTTTAGCGAAGACATTAGCCGAGAAAGTGTAATTGCTACCTTTCTAGCCTTGCTTGAGCTTATTAAGGACAATTTCCTTAATGTGAAGCAGAATTACCCATACGATGATATAGTGATTAAGAGGAGAGATTATAATGGATGAAAGAGAAATGATGGCTGTAGTAGAATCCATTCTTTTTGTTTCAGGTGATCCAGTAGATGCCAAAGAAATTGGACTACTATTAAATATGGATATACGGACAGTAAGAACATTCATGAAAAAATTAATAGACTGCTTTCATTTTGAGCGTCGTGGCTTGCAAATCAACATGGTAAATGATACTTATCAATTGGCTACTCGACCGGAATATAGTAGCTATATTGAAAAATACATAGGACAGGAACATAGTCAAAAGCTGTCACAGGCAAGCTTAGAGACCCTAGCTATCATTGCCTATAGACAACCAATTACCAAGGTGGATATTGAAAATGTTAGAGGTGTAAAATGTGATTATATTGTTAGTACCTTGGTAAATCGTCAGTTAATTCACGAAATAGGAAGAATGCCCACGCCAGGTCGACCCATTTTATATGGCACCACTGATCTTTTTCTACGAAACTTCGGCTTAGCCAGTTTAGATGAACTTCCACCTCTAGAAAACGATGAAAGTGAAGCCACTGTATTTTTTTCTGAAAATGAGAAAAAATAGAAAAAATACAATAAGGGTGTTGCGTGCTTGTTTTATCTAATATTACTGATATCGCTATTGATATTGCTGCTTTTTCTAAAAATGCATATTGAGCTAAAGATAATAATAAAGAATGGAAGAAATTTTTCATTCATTATAATTCGCTTTTTAGGTTTCATTCGATTACGAATGAACCTATCATTGCAAATTAATAGTAAAGGCTTTCTTTCCCTGACACTTAGAAAAACTGATTCAAGTATGGATAATAAGGCTTCATTTGAGCAGTTCTGGGACAGCATTAAAGACTTCTTTCAGTATTACGGGTCTCATGTAGAGCCTTTTCGTTATTTTAAAAGAAAAGTAAATTTCAATAATTTTTCAGTACATTCCCGCATTGGCACTGGAGATGCTGCTTCTACAGCGATGACCATAGGTGGATGTTATGCGCTTTTTTCAATTATATCTTCTTATCTTTATACGCACTATCGTCTACAAAAAAGCAAATTCGATATATTGCCCTATTTCTCCGGCCCTTTGTTTGATCTTGATTTGGACTGCATAATGAATTTTAAATTCGGTCATATTATAATAGCAGGCTTAAAACTGCTAACAAAAAAAGAAAAGGCGGTGTCGTAATGGCTGAACATACTATTGAGAATGTAATGAAAACTACTATGGAAAATTTAAAGGATATGATTGATGTCAATACCATAGTTGGAGATGCTGTGGAAACAGCAGAAGGTACTGTTATTGTCCCAATATCTAAGGTTTCCTTCGGATTTGTTGTCGGCGGTGGAGACTATAAGGAGAACTCTGCTTCTAATTCTAACAACAGCACATCAGATGGACAAGAATCGGGCTTACCTTTTGCAGGAGGTAGTGGAGCTGGTGTATCAGTAAACCCTATAGCTTTCCTTGTGGTTGGTGAAGATAAAATTAAACTTCTACCAGTTCAGTACAATTCTACCGTGGATCGAATTGTCGAGTTGGTACCTACCATGGTGGGTGAAATACAATCGATGATGAGTAAAGGCCCTAATAAACAGAATGGTAAGAAGACTGAAACAATCATAACCACTAATGTACCACAATAAAGCTGCTTAATAGCCGTTTTACATTTTCGAGTTATATTTTAGTAGAGGGTTACTATTTACAGCTAGTAACGGAATAGGAGTCAATAGATTGAAAAATGTAAAAATCATACTGGTGACATTTTTATTGTTAATGTATACTAATAGTATAGTATTTGCCACGCCTCCTGTAACTAGCGGTAATTCATCGGTTCTTATGGATGGGGGCAGTGGTCGGCTTCTTTATGAAGAGAACAGCCGGGAAAAGTTGCCCATGGCTAGCACAACTAAGATTATGACGGCTATTGTTGCTTTAGAGCATGGCAGATTGGATGAAAAGATAATAGTAGCTCCGGAAGCTTCAGGGGTGGAAGGTTCTTCTATCTGGTTATCTCCGGAAGAAACCCATACATTAGAAGACCTGCTCTATGGACTCATGCTACGATCTGGAAATGATGCTGCTACTGCGATTGCTATTCATATAGGTGGCTCAGTAGAAGGCTTTGCCAGACTTATGAATCAAACTGCAAGAAAAATAGGCGCTGTGGATACTAATTTTATGAACCCACATGGCTTACATGAAGATAATCATTATACTACAGCTTATGACCTTGCTCTGATTAGCTCCTACGGAATGAGAAATCCTGACTTCGAAGCCATTGTTTCCACTAAGCATCATACCATCCCATGGGAAGGTCATGAGTGGGACAGGGCGATGAGAAATAAAAATAAAATTCTCTGGAGCTACGAAGGAGCTAATGGCGTAAAAACAGGTTACACTAAAAAGGCTGGAAGATGCTTTGTTGGATCTTCCAAGAGAGATGAATTCCAGCTTGTTGCTGTAGTGTTAAACTGCGGGCCTATGTTTGAAGAATCTTTAGCTTTAATGGATTATGGCTTTGCCAATTATAAGAGTGTTACACTTATAGATGAAGGACAAGCTATTCAAACACTTCCAGTTAACAATGGAAGGAAGAAGGAAGTACAACTGATAGCTAAAAAGGATTATACTGTAGCCCTTAAGCCGGAAGAGGCTGAAAAGATAAGAAGAAAGGTACTTTTACCAAGTGAATTGGAAGCACCAATAGAAAAAGGGCAATGGGTTGGCTCGCTGCAAATTTATTTAGAAGATAAATTAATGGAAGAAATTCCACTAGTTACACAACATGCTGTAACGAAAAGGAGTATTTGGGACTTCTTCCGCAGGGTGGTGAAGTTTGGGAGGTAAAGAGAGGAATGAGGCTTCAAAAATATATGGCCCATTGCGGGGTTGGTTCCCGTCGAAAATGTGAAGAGCTCATAAAGCAGGGAAGGGTATACATTAATGGTAAGCAAGTAACTACAATGGGTGTTAATGTAAATGTAGAAAATGATGAAGTTAGTTTGGATAGAACTCAGCTGTTGAAGCTAGCTGAAGAAAAAATATATATATTGTTATACAAACCTAAGGGTACTATTACTTCCGTATCAGACCCACATGGAAGAAAAACCGTATTGGAACATATGGGCTGGAAAGGTAGCCGGATATATCCAGTAGGGAGGTTGGATTATGATACGGAAGGCGTACTCATTTTGAGTAATGATGGAGAATTCACTTATGAGATGACTCATCCAAAGTATGAAGTTGAAAAGGAATACTACTGTGTTGTAGAGGGTTCTCCTGGGCTTGTTGCAATAAGGCAACTTAGACAGGGAGTAGAGATAAACGGTTTTGTTACTTCGCCAGCCAAAGTCACTTTAATAGAGCAGCAAAAGAAGCATTCTATTTTGCGTATTGTTATACATGAAGGAAAAAACAGACAGGTACGAAGGATGTTTGAAGCTGTAGGCCATCCAGTAGTGTATTTAAGAAGAGAGAAATTTGGCAATTTGAGTTTAAAAGGTATGCAAGTAGGTGAATGGCGTAAGCTTGCAGATAAAGAAGTAAAAGGATTAAAATTATTATCGGGGGGTAGGGAATAATATGGTTAATTTTAGAAGGATGAAATTAGGTGATCTAGATTCAATTTACAAAGATCCTGAAATCCGTTCTATTATAACTACATCACCAAAGGAGCAAAAATTTTCTGTTGTAATAGAAGAAGATAATTCCATCAAGGGCGGGGCAAGCGGTTATGTAATTGAGAATGCAGCATTTATGCAGAATATTGTTGTTAAGAAGCAAAAGGATAGTGCTGTCTATAAAGACGGCTTAATTCGATCCATGATTCATTTTTTAGAACTTGATGGCATGGATTTTTTATTTGTAGGAGAAGAAAACATCATCTATGAAGAGATAGGTTTTAGTAAAACACAGAGAGACGAAAGTTTTAATTCAAATTTCAAAAAAACAATACAAAATGAAATTAAAAATTCCAACTCAGTTTATTGGATTTCACTTAAAGAATTTTTCAAGAAAAGTGATAATTAAAGAAGGAATAAAGGAACAAGTGTAGAATTAAGTAAAATTGGGTTAATTTTGATTAAGTATATTATTAGGAAAAGACAATAAAATTTTTCCATATGGAGGTTTGCTAGTGTCTACAGAAGAAAAAATTATGGAAATGCAGGATAGAAAATATACCCTGCAACAAGGCGGTGGCCAAAAGAGGATTAAGCAACAGCATGACAAGGGAAAGCTAACAGCTCGGGAAAGAATTTCAAAGCTTGTTGATCCTGGAAGTTTTGTTGAAATTGATGCCTTTGTTACTCATCGTTGCTCTGATTTTGGCATGGACAAGGAAACAGCCCCAGCTGACGGTGTTATCACTGGATATGCCACCATTGATAATCGACCAATTTACCTATACTCTCAAGACTTTACAGTTAGAGGTGGGTCCTTAGGAGAGATGCATGCTAAAAAGATTACCAAGGTAATGGATATGGCTATGAAAATGGGCTGTCCCATTATCTGCATTAATGATTCTGGCGGTGCCCGAATCCAAGAAGGCATTGATAGCCTCAGTGGCTATGGAGAGATTTTCTTTAGAAATACCATGGCTTCTGGAGTAATACCTCAAATATCTGTTATTCTAGGTCCATGTGCTGGTGGCGCAGTATACTCTCCAGCTCTTACTGACTTCATTTTTATGGTTGATGATATTAGCAAGATGTTCATCACAGGCCCTCAAGTTGTTGAAACTGCAACAGGAGAAAAGGTAACTGAAGAGCAGTTAGGTGGAGCCCAAACTCACAACACAACCAGTGGTGTAGCACACTTACAGTATTCTTCGGAAGAAGACTGTTTCAATGGTATACGCACCCTCTTATCCTATCTTCCTCAAAATAATTTGGAAGATACACCTATTTGTGAGAATGAAGATGACTTGAATCGTCTTTCAGTAGAATTAAATTCCATTATTCCAGATAGTCCTAATAAATCCTATGATGTGAAGGAAGTTATAGAAAGAATAGTTGACAATGGACAGCTATTTGAGATTCAGCCGCAATTTGCTCAAAATATTGTCGTAGGTTTTGCTAGACTTAATGGGAAATCCATAGGGCTTGTTGCCAATCAGCCTAAGGTAAAAGCAGGGGCATTGGATATAAATGCATCTGACAAGGCTGCACGTTTTATTCGATTCTGCGATAGCTTTAACATACCTGTTGTAACTTTAACTGATGTCCCTGCCTTCTTACCTGGAGTAGATCAAGAACACAACGGCATTATTCGTCATGGTGCAAAGCTTCTATATGCATATTCTGAAGCAACCGTACCTAAGATTAATATTATTTTACGTAAAGCTTATGGCGGAGCGTATATTGCTATGAGCAGTAAGCATCTTGGCACTGACTTAGTTTTTGCATGGCCTACAGCAGAAATTGCTGTTATGGGCCCAGAAGGTGCTGCAAATATAATTTTCCGAAACGACATAAAGAACTCAGATGACCCTATTAACTACCGTCAGGAAAAAATAGAGGAATATCGGGATCGTTTTACCAATCCCTATACAGCAGCAGCTAGAGGGTATATTGATGATGTCATCGAACCTGAAGCTACCAGGCCTCGCTTAATCAGCGCTTTAGAAATGCTACAAAGTAAGAGGGAAACAAGACCACCAAAGAAACACGGGAATATTCCGTTATAATAACTTTATTCAATCCTGAAGAGAGGTGTAGAATCTTGGGTTTAAAACCTATTATGGAAGCAAAGTATGAAATAATATCAATAGATGGAGACGAAAACTCCGATGAACTTATAGCTGTTATTACTGCTGCAGTTGCTGCATCTCTGAATCGATCCACTCATTCTCTAGTGGTCCGTTCTGTGAAGCAAATACATACTGGCTCACCAGCTTGGAATAGAGCAGCAAGGCTTGATTTAACTAGGTCTTGGTTTTCATAAGATATTATACGAAAAATTATTGTACTAATTGGGAGGAAGAAGTATGCGTAAATTTATGATAAATGTCAATGGTAGATCCTATGAAGTAGAAGTGGAGGAAGTTGGAGGTGTTGAAAGCGCACCTAAGGCAGCGCCAGCTGTTCAAGCTACAGCACCTGCACCTCAAGTAGCTCCAGTAGCAGCCCCTGTTGCTCAACCTGTCGCTCCAGCACCTGCTACTAAGCCAGTAGCAGCACAAGCACCAGCACCTGCTCAATCTACAGGTGCTACAGGTTCAGTTAGTGTAAATGCACCTATGCCAGGTAATATACTTGACGTAAAGGCAAAAGTAGGAGAGTCTATTCAAAAGGGTCAAGTTGTTGTAATTCTAGAAGCCATGAAGATGGAAAATGAAATCATGGCTCCACAAGACGGAAAAATTACTTCCATCAATACATCCAAGGGCTCCATTGTAAACTCTGGCGATTTATTGTTCTCAATGGAATAATTTGACTTGAGTTTTACAGAATACTAAGGAGGTAATCTTATATGGCAAAAGTGAAAATAACGGAAACCGTTTTACGAGACGCACACCAGTCTCTTATAGCAACAAGAATGACAACTGATGAAATTCTTCCTATTGCAGAGCTAATGGATCAGGCAGGCTATTATTCCCTTGAGGTATGGGGTGGAGCAACCTTCGATGCCTGTCTTCGTTTTCTAAATGAAGATCCTTGGGAGCGTTTGCGAAAGATACGAAAGGCTACTCCAAATACTAAATTACAAATGTTACTGAGAGGTCAAAATATATTAGGTTATAAACACTATCCTGATGATGTACTCACTGAATTTATAAAGAGAACTGTTGGTAACGGAATAGATATCATTAGAATTTTTGATGCTCTTAATGATATTCGAAACCTTGAAACTGCAATGTTGGTCACAGTTAAGGAAGGTGCACATGCACAGGCTGCTCTTTCCTATACTACTAGTCCGATACATAACACACAGCATTATATCGATACAGCAAAGACTTTGGAATCTATGGGCGCTAGCTCCATCTGTATAAAAGATATGGCCGGATTATTAAAACCCTATACGGCTTACGAGCTCGTTAGCGAATTAAAGAATGCAGTTACTATTCCCATTGATGTCCATTCACATTATACCTCTGGATTGGCATCTATGACCTATATGAAAGCAATTGAAGCTGGAGCAGATATAGTAGACTGTGCAATTTCTCCTATGGCTATGGGAACCTCACAGCCACCTACCGAACCATTGGTAGCTGCTTTGCAGAACACCCCATATGATACTGGGCTTAATTTGGATGTTCTTAACGAGATAGCCGACTATTTCAAGCCTCTACGTGAAAAGTACATGAAATCTGGCTTGCTCGATCCAAAGGTTTTATCAGTGGATGTAAATGCACTTATCTATCAGGTACCAGGTGGTATGCTATCCAACCTTGTTTCTCAGCTAAAGCAGCAGGGTAAGGAAGATAAAATGGATGAAGTGTTACAAGAAGTTCCAAGAGTAAGAGAAGACTTAGGTTTCCCGCCACTTGTTACCCCTACAAGCCAGATAGTCGGTACCCAAGCTGTGTTAAATGTCATAATGGGCGAAAGATACAAGATGGTAACAAAGGAAACCAAAGGATATGTTAAGGGCGAATATGGCAGGTCACCAGTAGAAATCAAGGAAGATGTCCGAAAGAAACTAATTGGTGACGAAGAGCCAATTACTTGTCGACCAGCTGATTTGATTGCACCTGGAATGAATGAGTACCGAGATGCCATCAAAGCTTATATAGAGCAGGAAGAAGATATATTAAGCTATGCATTATTCCCACAGGTAGCAGAAACCTTTTTCAAGTATCGGGAAGCACAAAAATATAAGATTGACAGCACTTTGGTTAGCTATGACTACCAGATTCATCCCGTATAATTCGTTGAGAAAACAATAAAAAAGGTTTATAATATAAGGGTCTTTAGATAAGGCCCTTTTTCTTTCCCGCAAAGCATAGTCATACAACGACAAGTCAAGTAAAACAATAATTATATATGAGATAGGTGGGTAACATGAAATCATATTATATAATAGATAGCCATTGTGATACGATTGGGAAGGTTGCTGAACACGGAATAGAAGCCTTTCGAAACAATGAATACCACGTTTCTGTAGAAGGACTACGAAAGGGTAAGGTTGGTCTTCAATTCTTTGCAGCATGGATTAACCAAAAGGCAAACACATCCTGTTTGCAACAGGGTTTGAGACTAATAGATTCCTATTATACCATGCTAAGTGCTTACCCTGATGCTTTATCTCCTATAAGAACACCTCAAGATTTAGATATAGCTATTGAGAATAATATGATAGGGGCTATGCTTACAGTAGAAGGTGGAGAGGTACTAGAAGGGAATCTTTTGAATCTCCGCATTTTGTATCAGCTTGGTGTAAGAGCCATGACATTAACCTGGAACTACCGTAATGAAATTGCCGATGGTGCGATGGAGACCTTTTCCAATGGTGGTCTTTCATTGTTTGGTCATGATGTTGTTAGGGAAATGAATAAACTAGGTATGATTATTGATGTATCTCATCTAACTGAAAAGGGATTCTATGATGTATTAGAAGTATCAGAAAGACCCATAGCTGCCACTCATTCCAATGCTTGGTCCATCCAGTCTCATCTGAGGAATTTAAAAGATAAGCAAATTCGACTACTAGCAGAGCAGAGAGGAATTGTTGGGATTAATTTTTATCCACCTTTTTTATCTCAGGGTCCAACCTCAGTAAGTGATATTATAAAACACATTGAATATATATCTGCCCTTGTAGGTGTAGATGTTATTGGATTTGGAGCGGATTTTGATGGAATAGGTGAAACGCCTACTGATATAAAAGGTCCACAAGACTATGATAAGATAATTAATGCTTTACTTCAGCTCAACTACTCAGAAGATGATGTGAAGAAAATAGCATTTGAAAATTATAAAAGATTTATAAGTGAAGTGCTATAACAATTTAGTTTTTCACTACCGGAGGATGGTATACTTTGAATTTGGATAAAGTAAGAGGCAGGATTGACCTTCATACTCATACAAACGCCTCTGATGGGCTTTTAAGCCCTACGAAGCTAATAGAATATTCGTTGCTTAAGGGATTGCAGGCTGTTGCAATTACAGATCACGATACGACAGATGGTATTGATGAAGGAATATCAGCTGGAAAAAAATATAAAGTTGATGTTATACCTGGAATTGAACTAAACTCACAAATAGACAACCAAGAGATCCATATTTTAGGGTATTTTATTAATAGAAGCTCTCGTGAATTACAGGATGTCCTATTAAAAATGAGAATTTCCAGGAAGAATAGAACAAAAAAAATGGTAGAGAAACTAATTGAGCTCTATGGATTCCCTATAAGTTTTGATGACATTCTAAATCAAGTACAGGGAGAAACAATAGGAAGACCTCATATAGCCCGAATGTTGGTTTCCAAGAAGCTAATAAATGATGAAAAGGAAGCATTTGAAAAGTATATTGGAACAGACTGCCCAGCTTACATCAAGCGTTATCACATAACTCCAAAAGAGGCCGTTGAGCTTATAAAGAATGCAGGAGGCGTTCCTGTACTAGCTCATCCTGGACTCCTTCCTGAGCCAGATTTGATGGAAAAAGTGCTAAATGTAGGCATTCAAGGAATAGAAGCCTATCATAGCAAACATACACAGGATCAAGCAGATTATTATTCAGCGGTGGCGAAGAGTCACGGGCTAGTGATAACCGGTGGAAGTGATTGTCATGGAAATTTATTTAATGGACTACCAATTGTTGGAGATGTTTGCGTAGGTATGGAAACAGTAAATGAGCTTAGAAAGCTAGCCAATTTTTCTTTTTAGCTAAAAAAAAGAATAATCTATATAATTATTTGTGAAATTTATGCTGTAGAAGAGAGAAAGAAGAGATTTTGTATATAAACTAATAATAAATGCATAGACTAAAAGATTTCATCGTGTTATAATAATTCTCGTGTGACGGATTTAAAATTCAATCTTTCATTTTAGGGGGAAACACCAACATGATGTTATCAAAAAAGAATCAAAATATTGCAGAGTCTCTTACTTTAGCTATAGATGCAAAGTCGAAAAAAATGTCAGCTGAAGGCCATGATGTTATTGGATTTGGTGCCGGAGAGCCCGACTTTCCTACACCAGATTATATTTTAAAAGCTGCTAAAGAAGCTCTTGACATAGGGCTTACAAGATATACACCTTCATCAGGAACATTGCAGCTTAGAGAAGCAATATGCAGGAAATTAGAAAGAGACAATCGTCTTCATTATACACCCGATGCAATTATTGTATCTAATGGAGCCAAGCATTCTCTATTTAATGCCTTTCAAGCTATTTTGAATCCTGGTGACGAGGTCATCATACCAAAGCCTTACTGGCTCAGTTATCCTGAATTAGTAAAAATGGCTGATGGAGTATCAGTTTTTATTGATACAAAAGAGGAAAATTCCTTTAAACCAACTATAGATGAATTAAAAAAGGCACTGACACCTAAAACTAAGGCACTGGTACTAAACAACCCATGTAATCCTAATGGGTGTGTATATGACCGAGCCGAACTGGTTGCCATTGCTGATTTGGCTGTAGAGAATGGATTCTTTATAATTTCTGATGAAATATATGAGGAGTTAGTATATGACGGTATGAAGCATATTAGTATAGCTTCTATTAACGAAGAAGTGAAAGCACTTACCTTGACGATAAATGGAATGTCAAAGGCTTATGCAATGACAGGTTGGAGAATCGGTTATTGTGCTGGTCCTAAGGAAATAATTAGCATTATGGGAAATATACAGTCTCATTCTACCTCTAATCCAAATTCTATTGCTCAATATGCTAGTATGATAGCAATAGATGGACCCAAGGAAGAGCTTGAAAAAATGGTGGAAGAATTCGACAGAAGGCGTTTGTATATGGCAAAGCGTATTAATGAAATTCCTGGTTTATCCTGCGGGCTTCCTAAAGGAGCATTTTATATTATGATGAATATAAAAAGAGCTATAGGGAAAAAGCATGGTAATACCATGATTGATGGTTCATTGACTTTTGCTGATGCTTTGTTGGATACTCAAAAGGTGACAGTGGTGCCAGGGATTGCATTTGGAGCTGACAATTTTGTTAGATTATCATATGCTATTTCTAAGGAACAGATAGAAAAGGGTTTAGATCGAATAGAACAGTTTATGAAAGAACTAGACTAATTTGTTACTGTTCACTGGGAAGTAAAATATTAAATATATTCCAGTCGCTGTTGCACTGAGGATCAAGTTTGTAAATTTACAGTATTTTACGGTAGGCCTGATTGTATTTCAGGCCTTTTTTGATTATAATGGTAACATAAATTAATATGATATGTGATGTGCATCGTAGAATAATCAATTACGAATAAAATTGCTTATTTTCATTAAATTTAGAAAGAAAAAAGAGTGGATAAAATCCACTCTTGTACTTGGCAGGGGAGACGCGACTCGAACACGCAACCAATGGTTTTGGAGACCACTACTCTACCAATTGAGCTACTCCCCTATAAAAACCTATCACCTTCAACGGCGACAATAATCATTATAGGATAGGAAAAGAAATAAGTCAATGGTATTTTTAAAAATCTTATTTAAAAGAGGATAAGATAACTATGATATCCAATTATATACAAGATACAAGAGAGGAGATTACTATGAATATTGAAAATATAGCTATTGGTTTTATTGGTGCAGGAAATATGGGTGCAGCAATGATAAAAGGTATAATAAAGGGAAATGTTACCAAACCAGAAAAGGTCTATGTCTATGATCCTTTGTCAGAGAATATTAAGCAACTACAGGAAGACTTTGGAGTTACCACTGTTACTTCACCAGAAGAAATAGTGGAAGCTTGCCAAGTAATAATACCTGCAGTTAAACCGCATATTATTTCTGATGTTCTAACTGGAATTGCTGATATGCTTACCGAACAACATATAATTATTTCTATAGCTGCTGGAATAACTACGGAGCAGCTAAAAGCAATGGTAAAAGATAACTGTAATGTTGTTCGTACGATGCCTAACACTCCAGCCTTGGTAGGCGAAGGCATGACAGCAATGGTTAAGGATCCATCTGTCCCTGCAAAATATATTAATCTAGCATGTACTATACTAAAATCTTTCGGAGAGGTAGAGTTTGTGTCCGAAGAGCAGATACACGCGGCTACTGCCATTAGCGGAAGCAGTCCAGCTTATGCTTTCTTGTTTTTAGAAGCATTGGCTGATGGGGGAGTTATGATGGGGTTGCCTAGAGAACAAAGCTATAGAATGGCTACGCAATCACTTTTAGGAGCAGCGAAATTAATGAAGGAAACAGGAAAACATCCTGGTGAGTTAAAAGATATGGTGTGTTCACCATCAGGCACAACTATTGAAGCGGTCGCCTTGTTGGAATATAATGGATTCAGAGGTACTATTATAGAAGCAGTTCGCACATGTGCAGAAAAAAGTGAAATGATGGGAAAGATAGATAAATTATGAAGAAGATAGAAATATATACGGATGGTGCTTGTAGTGGAAATCCTGGACCTGGCGGCTGGGGTGCAATTTTATCATATAGTGGACATGAACAGGAGCTTTCTGGGTATGAGGCAAATACAACCAATAATCGCATGGAATTAACCGGACCGATTAAAGCGCTAGAAGCGTTAAATCAACCATGTGAAGTGAATATTTACACGGATAGTGCGTATGTATGCAACGCATTTAAGCAAAAATGGATACAAAACTGGCTAAGCAATGGCTGGAAAACCAGTAAAAAACAAGCTGTAGAAAATCAGGATCTGTGGAAGTCATTGCTTTCATTAATGGAAATTCATCGAGTACATTGGCATAAGGTTAAAGGCCACAGCGACAACGTAAAGAATAACCGATGCGATGAGTTGGCTACAGGTGAAATTAAAAAGCAAAGAGATAGCTAAAGATAGCCAAATTAATTAATCTTTGTAGCTCATAAAATCCCTTTAAATAAATTAATAAGCATAGAGGGGTTTTCCTATGCAACTATGCGCAAAATACAAGTTTTACGTATAGTTGTATAGGAAAAGTTGATAGCAGTAGCTTTTTGTAGACTACTGCTATCCTTGAGTGTTTTTAGTACTTGAAATTAGATAACTACTATACTACTATAAGATAATTTCTTTCGTATTACTTCCGATTAAGGTATCACTTTATTCTTTATCCTTGTGTATCTGCTCACGCTCACCTGCAAGTTCCACATCCAGTAAACAGAACAACTAAAAGCAAGAAGAAGAACAATAATTCTGAACTATCGTTACGAAATAGTCCACAATTGCTAAATATGATTACCAGCAACAAGAAAAAAAATAGTAAGCTACTATCGTCTCCACTACCAAATAGTCCGCCTAAAATGCCATTGCTCATACCCTTATCTCCTTTCATGAATATTGAAATAGATAAATCGCTTGTTAACCATTTCCATTAACAGTATATGATAATAATCCTTCCACCGTGCTTTATAAACTGAACCGCTTTTGGCAAAATATTTTTGCGTTTATTAGTTATTCTATGGTATAATATGTATACAACCTACGAACATTTGTTTTGAAAAGGAGTTATTATGCAACAAATAAAGTCATTTAACATAAATCAAAGCAAACTAAATATTATCAAGCTTAGAAAGGTTTTAAGGGATCTTCCACCCTTTTGCAAGGAGTATTTTCGCGGAATTGAGCCAAATACTTCCATTCTAACTCGGATTAACTATGGATATGATTTACGCCTATTTTTCAGATTCCTTACGAAGGAAGTTGGAGAATTTAATGGAAAAAAGCCTCAAGACCTTAAAATAGACGATTTAAAAATCATTGAAGCAGTTCATCTAGAAATGTTTCTTGAGTATATCTCCCTATATAATAAGAAGAAAAATGGCGTAAGTACAGAGCAGACGAATCATGAGTCTGGCAAAGCCAGAAAGCTTTCGTCTATTCGATCCTGCTTTTCTCATTTTTACAAAAAAGGATATTTAGATAGAAATGTTACTGAATTAGTGGATATTCCAAGGATACATGAAAAACCGATAATAAGGTTGGATGTTGATGAAGTTGCCAGGCTTTTAGATACCATAGAAAATGGAGAAGGACTAACAAAAACTCAGAAAAGATATCATAAATACACTAGGCAACGTGATCTTACCTTGATAACCTTGTTTTTAGGAACTGGAATTAGAATAAGTGAGTGTGTTGGATTAAATATCTCAGACTTTGACTTTAATGCCAATAGTTTTAAGGTAACACGTAAAGGTGGAAATCAAGTTTTACTTTACTTTGGTGAAGAAATTCGCCAAGCATTGGACGACTACCTAGTAGAAAGAAAACAGATGCAAACACTTCCTGGGCATGAGGATGCGCTTTTCATATCCATGCAGAATAAAAGGTTGAGTAATCGAGCTATACAAAACCTTGTAAAAAAGTACTCCAATATCATAAGTCCTTTAAAGAATATTTCGCCTCATAAGCTTCGCAGTACTTATGGCACCACCCTTTATCAAGAAACTGGTGATATTTATCTGGTAGCGGACGTATTAGGCCATAAAGATGTAAACACTACTAGAAAACATTATGCTGCCATAAGCGACGATAAGAGACGCATGGCAGCACGAGTAGTTAAACTTAGAGATGATTAATAAAATAATATCTAGTTGCTCATCATCAGTCTATTATTCCTAAAGCTGAAGCCTCATTAGGATGACTGTTTTCGTAGATTGGAACCTCAAGTATCTGACCTTCTATAATATTAGCTGTTTCAAGCATATTCCACTCATGGATTTCGTTAATATAATCGCGAATGTCTCTTCCTTTGGGTAAGGATTCTCTTGCAATGCCCCAAAGTGTGTCGCCTTCGGATACGCTCCAGCTTAGATAGTACTCTGGAATAGCCTGGGCATTACCTTTAAGCAAAAAGATTGATAGTGTGGCGAACAAAAAAGTTAAGACAACTACAATGAATATGGTTAGACGTAACCTTGACTTGATGGTTATAGACCTTCTTACTATAGTTTGACTATTTTCATTTATCACATTAATGACCTCCTCGAACGTATGTTCTGAATTCATTATACAGGAACGTTTGTTCCGTGTCAACGGTTTTTTAAATAATTTAAAATAATCCGAACATTTGTTTGATTTTTGCCTCTTTTTGTGCTACAATACCATTAATTAGTTACATATAAGTAAGTAATAAGTAAAAAAAATTATAGATAATGAGGTGTAAACAATGGCAAAAGCCCTCAGTGACAAACAGAAAAAAATCTTGGAATTCCTTAAAGATGAAATTCGGACAAAAGGCTATCCGCCCTCCGTACGAGAAATATGCGATGCAGTAGGTTTAAAATCTACCTCCACTGTACACGGTTATCTCGAGCGTCTCGAGAAAAAAGGCTTCATCCGTCGAGATGCATCTAAACCAAGGGCAATCGAAATTTTGGATGACAATACATATGTTTCAAACAACGAACTGGTTAATGTTCCTATAGTTGGCCGTGTGACTGCTGGACAACCAATTTTGGCAGTTGAAAACATTGAAGATACCTTTCCCATTCCAGTTCAATATCTTCACAACAGCGATGTTTTTATGCTCCATGTAAGAGGTGAAAGTATGGTTGAAGCTGGTATTCTCGATGGAGATATGGTTATCGTACAAAAGAAACCTACCGCCTCCAATGGTGATATGGTCGTAGCTC